>CAYFIW010000009.1:12904-45897 GCA_964343265.1 uncultured Dehalococcoidia bacterium
TTAATTAGATTAGAGGGTATCGTTGCACATAATTAACTATAAATTTACACATACAATGCGTGTACGTTGGAAGGAATGTGATGTTCAGGGCGTGGCGTATTATGGAAGCTACCTAGATTTCATAGATGTTGCGGAGGCGGAATATTTTAGAAATCTTGGAATACTGATACATGACGAAGTTTACAGACAAACCCTTGATTTAGCTGTTGTAAAGGTCAACATAGAATATAAAAGTCCCGCCAGATTAGACGATCTTATAGATATCAAAGTAAGAGTTTCCAATATAGGTACTTCTAGCCTTACAAAAAATACCGTTATTTACAGGCATGGAACCAGTGACTTGTTGGCTACTGGAGAAACAATATCGGTAAACTTTGACAGTGAATTAAGTACCTCAAGACCTCTTCCGGATAATGTGAAAAGAACTATCGAACATTTTGAAAATGGATCTTAAAAGTAACCCTCTAACAACCCCAAGTGTCAAAAGGAGACCTTAAATTGACCCAAAAACAATACAGTACCCCTCCTGAAATGGTAATAGATAAGACTTTGTCTTATAAGGCTAATATCGAGCTTGAAAAAGGAGGCACCATAGTCATAGATTTACTGGTAAATGAAGCCCCTAAAACGGTCAATAATTTCGTATTTTTGGCTAGAGATAATTATTATGACGGAGTGAGCTTTCACAGAGTTATTCCAGGATTTATGGCTCAATCAGGAGACCCAACCGGAACAGGATCAGGCGGCCCAGGTTACAACTTTGACGATGAATTCCATGAAAACGCCCGACACGATAGTGAAGGCATTTTATCCATGGCGAACAGGGGAGTTATAAATGGAATGGGCACAAATGGCAGTCAATTTTTTATCACATACGCCCCAACACCACACTTAGACAATCATCACAGTGTATTCGGTAAAGTCACTGAAGGTATGGATGTCGTAAAAAGTATATCTGAGAGAGATCCAGGGAGTTCTACCCAACAAGGGGACGTAATAAAGAAGATCACAATCATAGAAATTTAGATTCATGTCATCGCACTCAAATCTGAATAGGTTGAACCGTCGAAATCCGAACTAGCGAGATGACTGGGCCAATTGATTCTATAGAACAACATATGATCTTGGTCAATCATACAAGGTTGACTAATTTCAATATTAGGACTATAACACCAAAACTTATTGGTCTTATCGTAATCGATTGCTGATGTTTTGGATCAGTTTTAGGAATCAGTCAAATGGATATAGTCAGCCTCCATGATTTAGAGGCAGTCTCGAAACAACGTTCAGTTAAGAATATGTGGGATTTTATTGATGGCGCCGCTTTTGATGAAATTACGAAACGTAGAAATGAAGATAAGTTTAAAGAAATTACTCTGAATCCGAGTTTTTTGGTAGATGTGGCTAATAGGGATTTGTCAACCAGCATTCTAGGAGAAACTATAAGCTTTCCCGTCATGGTCGCTCCTGCAGGGGGACAAAGGCAACACCACCCTGAAGGGGAACTAGCTACTTCCAAAGGAGCTGGAATGGCTGACACCTTGTACGCTCTTCCGACCAGTTCAGGGTATAGCATTGAAGAAGTAGCTGATGTCGCTACAGGACCTCTTTGGTTTCAGTTATATCACTCAGATGACGAAATGACTGAATATCTTGTAAAACGTGCAAAGATTGCAGGATATAAAGCGATCTGTCTCACTATTGATGTCCCCACAAATGGGGCTAAAGAACGTGATCTAAAAAATAATTTCAAAGCTGTAAAACATCTACACAACGGCAGCCTTCGAGAAAGACCTGATTTCCTTGAGAGAAAGGATGCAGGCCCAAGAGATTTTGCCGAATGGGAAACTACCGGATACAGTGGTTTAACGTGGGACAGATTAGATTGGCTCAAGTCACTAACAGGGCTCCCATTGGTCGTGAAAGGGGTTAGAACCGTAAGAGATGCCGTAATGTGCGCGGAAAATGGGGTCGATGGAATAGTTGTTTCTAACCATGGGGGCAGACAGATTGACAGAACTCTGTCATCAATTGAAACCCTTTCCTCAATATCCCAAGCTGTTGGAGATAGATTAGAAGTCTACCTGGATTCAGGAGTCAGGCGAGGATCTGACGTAATGATGGCACTAGCGATGGGAGCGAGAGGTGTATTTGTGGGGAGACCGCTTTTCTGGGGACTTTCATACGATGGTGCAGATGGAGTGAAACTAATGTTAGATATCTTAAGATCGGAATTTGACCGATCACTTTCATATTGTGGTTTCAACAAAGTATCTGACATAAATTCATCAGCAATAAACGTCCCCTCAGACTGGACATATTAAATCATCCATTTATGGCTCATAGTCGGTGCTACTGAAATCAGTCCATGTTGTATTAGCACCTAGTAAAAAAACATCTTTCAAATTTGATTCTGAAAGGTCTGCAAGTGTCAGATCGGCATTTTCAAGATCTGCAGAAACCAAATTGGCTCGACGCATATTTGCCATCTGAAGACTTGCACCTTCAAACAAACATCGCCCCATATCTGAGTCAGCCATATCAGCATTATCAAGTCTAGCGCCCTTAAGATTTGAACCGCCCAATTTACATTCTCGCATCTTTGCACTACTTAAATTAGCTGATGTGAAATTCGCTCCATTCATTATCGCCCCACTCAAATCAGCACCTGTCATATCAGCCGAAGTCAAGTTTATGCCTCTCATCAAAGCAAGTGTCAGGTCAGCACCTTTCAAGATTCCTCCAGTCAAATCTACACCTCGCAAATTTGCTCCAACCAAAGCTGCTCGCACCAAACAGACTCCTCCTGTCATATAAGCTCCACTCAAGTTCGATCTGGTGAGATCAGCACCATAAAAATTGGCTCCAAATAATCGTGATTCCATTAAATACGTATCACTTAAATCAGAATCCGTGAGGTCAGATTCTCTCAGGTTAACTTCTGCTAGATTCGATTCGGATAGCCGAACACCATTCAAATTTGATCCACTCAAATTCGCTCCCCTCAAATTACAACGCCTTAAATCTGAACCTGTCATATCAACACCACTTAAAACAGTGCGACTCAGGTTTAGGCCCGTTAAATCCATCCCCGAAAGAATCGTACCTTCAGAAAACAATTTAAGAAGTTCATTTTTTGTTATTTCAGACATCGTTTCATCTCTATTTCACGGGTCTCAAAAATACAGCCCATGAGCAGAAAATGCCAAAACACACAAGTTTTGTGACTGTTATTACTCTATTCCATCAAAGCCTAAAATTTTTTCTGGCTCAATTTCTATCAAAACGAATTTTACCTTTCCAAGTATTACGTTTAGATATTCAGGTGCATCTTCAGGTCCAAGGTAACGATATGACAAATCAGTCACTATCCTATCAATATCTTCAGATTCTCTGATAGTAGCCTTACCATTAACCTGAACCCATGGCTGAGGAATACGATCAACTGCGACAACGAGAGACACTCTTGGATCATTACGTATATTTTTTACTTTTATCGTTTGAGGTTGTGTCGCAACAATCAATATTTCTTTCTCAATTGAATGCCACACAGGAGAAGTATGAGGCGACCCATCAGCATTTAAGGTTGTTATGAAGGAAATAACAGGCTCCGACAACAAACTATTAATTTCACTGTCATTCAACCTTCCCATTGTACTTTTCCTCACAAATCCCTATATATATCCACATATCTTTAAAGATCATGTAGCATACAGCCGAAAGAATCGAATGGCTAGAGAATGATGCTAGGAGCATTTGTTGATACGCCTAAAGGAACTATAGAGGATGGGTATCTAATTGAACACTAAGGATTGTGACGTACTAGTAGTTGGTGCAGGAGCTGCGGGAGCCTCTTTTACATGGAGACTGGCAGAAGCAGGTATTAAAGTAACTTGTCTTGAGCAAGGAGGTTGGTTGGAACCGTCCGTTGACTATTCAACATCAGATCCGGACTGGGAAATTCATCGCCAAACAGACTTTAACCCTAATCCGAATTATAGAAATCTAGAATCTGATTATCCTATCAATATGGATGACACTCCTATATCACCTCTTATGTACAACGCAGTCGGTGGGAGTACAATTCATTGGTCTGCCCATTTCCCTAGAATGAAACCCTCTGATTTCAGGGTTAGATCTCTGGACGGCGTTGCCGATGATTGGCCAATTACTTATCAAGATTTAGAAAAATATTTCTCGATAAATGATCAAATTATGGGAGTAGCAGGACTAAATGGAGACCCCGGTTATCCTGAAAAATCACCTCGCCAGACTCCACCTATCGGGTTGGGCAAACTGGGAGATACCATAGCCTCAGGATTTGACAAGCTGGGATGGCATTGGTGGCCATCAGATTCGGCAATCAATACAGTTGAATACGATGGACGGCAGGGATGTAACAACTGTGGCCCATGCGACCTTGGATGTTCTATCAAAGCAAAAGCGAGTACAGATGTCACATATTGGCCAAAAGCAATCCAAATGGGTGCCAAGCTAGTAACAAATGCAAGAGTAAGAGAAGTAACTATCAACAAGAAAGGATTAGCAGACGGAGTCCTATATTACGATTCAGATGGGTTACTTCAAGAGCAAAAAGCCAAAGTTGTAGTAATGGCATGTAATGGAATCGGTACCCCAAGGATTCTGCTAAATTCCAAAACTCCGACATTTCCTGACGGATTAGCAAACACTTCTGGACTTCTGGGAAAAAACTTAATGTTTCACCCGTATGCAGGCGTGACAGGCCGATTTGAGGAAGATTTGGAAGGACATAAAGGTCCATCTCCCCTAAACATTATGTGTTCAGAACATTACGAAACAGACCTTAGTAGAGGGTTCGTTAGAGGCTACTCGTATCAGGTAACCAGATCTGCAGCCCCTTTAACGACCGCCTTGGGCGGAAAAATACCTTGGGGGAAAAATCACCACGATGCTTTTAGTGAAAGATTTAATAAGACTGTAAGATTTGCGGTTATAGGTGAGGATCTTCCCGAACCTCACAATCAAGTCACCCTGGATCCTGAGTTAACAGACCTAGATGGTATCCCGTCACCTAAAATTTCCTACACTTTAAGCGAAAATAGTAGAAAAATGATGGATCACGGAATAAAAACCTCAACAGAAGTAATGAAAGCCGCAGGTGCAGTTGAGGTTTATACAGATCCCCTATTAAAGGAAGCAGGATGGCACCTACTAGGAACGGCTAGAATGGGAACCCATAGTAGCAATTCTGTGGTTGATGAATCCGGAAGAGCTCACGACGTGAAAAACTTGTTTATCGTAGACGGAAGTATATTTGTAACATCGGGAGCCGTTAATCCCACCTCTACGATACAAGCTTTAGCTCTTTACATAGCTGACTACATATCAGAAAACTCAAGACACTTATTAGACTAGAACAAAATTTTGTCGGCAGGAAAAAATGGACACAAAAACTAACAAACCTCTTACATTCTCTAAATCCCAGTTTGATCTTATTAATTCGATTATCGATTGCCTTATACCATCAAACTCAAAGATGCCATCCGCCTCACAAATGCAAGTTGCACAATATATTGATTCGTTTACAAATAGCTCCCCAACCTTTATCAGATTAATGCTAGAAGGATTTCAAGAATTAGAAAAAACCAGCCATGAAGTATCTTCCAAAGCTTTTATTGACTTAGATACTGACTCCAAATACAAAATTCTTCAGATCATAGAGGTACAAAACCCTGTTTTTTTCTCAGAGTTAATTAGACAAACATATAACGGCTACTACACAACTCCTGAAATCCTGAGACTAATTGGAACCGAAGGAAGGCCTCCACAACCACTAGGTTATGAACTTGAAGAAGGTAATCTCGACCTACTCAAAAAAGTTAAAGATAGAGGACAAATATGGAGAGAAATCTAGATTCTAAAATTATTCCATCATAAGAATAACTTTACCCGTATCACCAGACACAAATAAATCATATGCTTCCTGCGCCTTCGATATATCGAAAGTATGCGTAATCAATCGATCCAGTGGGGATTTTCTTTCTACAACAAATTTTGCCACTTCTGAAAGTCCTGCTTGACTAAAGGTCCATGATCCCATAATAGTCAATTGCTTATGAATTATTTGAGGGCTTACGTCAAAAGTTGTCGTATTGCCCTCACCGACGAAACATACTTTACCCCAGTACTTTGCACTATCTACAGCTTGATTACGAACCTCAGGTATACCAGTAGCATCGAGAGTCATATCAACTCCTTCCCCACTGGTTAGGTCTCTGAGAGCCTCAACTGGATCCAAATTTATTGAATTTAATGTCTTATACGCCCCAAGATCAGAAGCTAATTCCAATCGATAAGGAGAAACATCTATAGCTATCACCCTACATCCCATTTGGGCAGCAAACATAGTTGCAGATAGTCCAACCGGGCCTTGACCAAAGACAGCTATAGTGTCCAAAGCTGTAGGGTTTAAACGTTTTACTGCATGAAAAGCGGTCCCTGTGCCACAAGAACAGGCAGCCGCAGACTGAAAGTCCAAATCGTCAGGCATAGGGATACAAGTATATGATGGAACCACCATATATTCTTGATGACCCCCATGAGCTGTAGATCCGTACACATCATGTTTATACAAACACATTTGCGTGTATCCGCTACGACACATAGAACACTTTAAGCAACCTGAATAATGATGCATCATTACTCTATCTCCTATAGATAGGCCAGAGACGGAGTATCCTTTCTCTTCAACGATCCCAACCGGTTCATGCCCAGGAACGATAAGATCATCAATTCCATTCTTTTCATTTTTTGGAGTCCTGAAATTTCGCAAATCACTCCCACAAATTCCAGAGGATTTCATTTTAAGCAAAACTTCATGGTCTCCTGGAGTAGGAATTTCAACTTCGTATGTGTCTACGATAGAATCGCCGGTAAATAGCAACCTTTTCATATATCCTGCACTCCTTCTTATTTTTCTGTCTATGTCAGGATTATCCATAATTAAACAAAAGGTTCAAGATTGGTATTAAAAGACTGAATCAATAGGAGTTAGTAATGAGAGAATTAGAAGGAAAAATTGCTATTGTCACAGGCGGTGCACAAGGAATAGGAGCTGCGGGAGCCAAAGAATTGGCTTTTCAGGGAGCATCGGTAACGATAATGGATATCGATGAGAAAGCAGCTGTAGCGACGACAGAAGCTATAAACACTTCTGGAGGAGTTGCCGTTGCCGTAATAGCCGATGCTTCAACATCAGAAGGATGTCAAAAAGCCGTATCAAGGACACTCTCAGAATATAACGGAGTAGATATCCTTTTTAATAATGTAGGAATACAACCAGTTAATTCATATACAAACGTTGAAAATACATCTGAGGAAATGTGGGACAGAATTATTGCAGTAAACCTCAAAAGCAGATTCCTTATGGCAAAATACTGTCTTCCTGTCATGCGAAAACGCGGAGGAGGCGTCATTATAAGTACAGCAAGTGTGCAAGGACAACAATCCGCCAATCTGGTTCCAGCTTATGCTGCAAGTAAGGGAGGGGACTTATCCCTCACGAGACAAATGGCTCTTGACTACGCACCAGACAATATTCGGGTAGTTTCAGTTTGCCCAGGGGGAGTAGACACCCCTCTATGGCGCGATTCTGTCCTTGGTTCTGGAAGGGACGTAAAAACAGCATTATTAGAATCAGGGTCTAGTCATCCTATAGGTCGAATCGGAAGTGCCTCTGATATAGCAAAATTAGTTGCTTTCTTGGCTAGCAATAAAGCGGATTTTATAACAGGCACATTTATTAATGTGGATGGGGGCATAATGGCGAAAGGATCGTGGGCATAAACCTCAGAAATCTAATCAGCCCTTACTCCCCTGTATAAGAAGGATTTCTTTTTTCCAGGAATGCACTTAATGCTTCCAGTTGATCCTTCGTTCCGTACATTGGATCCCCAGCGTCATCTTCGTTAGAAATGACATCATGCCAGTCCGGCATTACCTGCCTCATTAACTTTTTGGTATTTCGAACCGCAAGTGGAGGATTCAAAGATATCTCTGTTGCCAAAGCTATTGCCTCCGACATAAGATCTCCTGAAGAAACTACTCTGCTGACCAATCCATTTTGGAAAGCCCAGTCAGCATCGTAAATCCGCCCGGTTAAAGACATTTCTGCTGCAACTGCATGTCCAGAAATCGCCATAATAGTCGAAGAAGCCGCAGTATCTGGAACAAGCCCTCTCCTAACAAAAATCGCGGAAAATCTGGCATCTGTAGATGCAATTCTTATGTCACTCGCCAGAGCTATAGATAGGCCTGCACCTACTGCTGCACCATTTACAGCAGCAATTACCGGCTGAGGTAAATTTCTTATAGCAGGAGCCAACTCTTGTATTCTTTTTCCAGATCGTCCCCTTACAACAGAATCTCTTCTGTTTTCGGAACCTTGAGAAGCCATCCTTGACAAATCAGCCCCCGAACAAAATCCTCTTCCTTGTCCAGTCAATATCACAGTACGAATCCGAGGAAATTTATCGCCAATTGCTTCTAAAACTTGGTGAAACTCCTGAGTCAATTCACGATTAAGAGCGTTCATCATTTCAGGGCGTTTCAGAGTTATAACAGCTGTGTGATCCTCTAAAGATAGATCAAGATTTTTATAGTCATTCATGCAAACTTCTCCGCAACCATTAGGCTTATTTACAACAATAACACGAACATTCCAACGTTACTCAGAAGATATGATTTGGGATAGCGACCTTTGTAAATATGCTTTGCAAATCAATATCTTGTAGTTATTTGGATCTGAGGGTTGTGTTTCACGCATGAAAAGGTCAATAACATACCCTAGGTCTAATTCATCAAAGTCAAGTTGTTCCAAATAATCCTCTATGAGACTAAGCCTTATTGGTATTGGTGCTATACCTCCTAAAGATACTCTAGCCGAAAGTATCTTCTCTTTATCCTTCCGTATAGCAACCGCAATGCTCGCTAATGCAAAATCCATTGATTGCCTTTCTTTGGCCTTCATAAATACTGTTGAGTTATCTAAAGATCCTGCGGGTATTTCGATGGAAACTAATATCTCACCAGATGACAAAATGTTTTCTCTAGTAACATCAACATCTGGGCTAATAAAAAATTCCGAGATTGGCACCACTCTTTCAGTAGAACCGGAAAATATTGTTAATTTTGCATCCAAAGCCATGAGGGCTGTTGCTGTGTCAGACGGATGAACGATAATACATCTTCCTTTTCCAAGGGCCGAATGATATTTATCTAAACCTCCAATTGCAAAACAACGGTCGCCACCTTTCTTCAAGCAATCAAAACTCTTATTCCGATAGTACCAACATCTCGGACGTTGACAGAGATTACCCCCCAAGGTTCCCTGATTCCTAATCTGAGTGGTAGCAACAGATTCCGCTGAGTCAGAGAGAAGGCGGCAGCGTGATCTGACGTCATTATTTGATGCGATTTCAGATAAAGTGACCATTGAGCCTATTTTCAAACCTCGTCCAGTCCAACTTATTCCATAAAGTTCCTTTATCCTCTTTAGACCTACCAAGCCAGTAGGCTCTAAAGTTCCGTTTTTCATTTCGCCTATTAAGTCTGTACTACCCGAAATCAAGTAGCGCCCCTTTTCAGCATCTAAAATCATGGAAGCCTCTTCGAGAGTATTAGGACTAAAATATTCGAATGGTTTCAACATCAATTCCCTTTATTGACCAAAGCATTCAACAATTTGTCAGGCGTGATAGGAAGCTCATTAATGCGTACTCCCACCGCATCATATATAGCATTAGCTATTGCAGGTGCGGGTCCTATGCTTGGAGGTTCTCCTAGTGATTTTGCTCCAAAAGGACCCACCTTATCTAAGTTACTTGTAAAGAAAACATCTATGTTAGGAGAATCTGATATTGTTGGACTCTTATGCTCCAAGAAACTTGAGTTAACCAAGATACCTGTTAAAGGATCTAATTCAAAATCTTCCAGGAGGGCAAAGCCTAACATTTGTGATATGCCACCTTTCACCTGATTTTCCGCCATACGGGGATTTATTATTCGTCCCGAATCATGGACAGCAACATATTTCATGATTTCAATTTTGCCAGTATCTATATCAACTGATAGATTTACAAAATGTGCCCCGAATGAATTGACAACGTAATTTCGGCTACCTGGTTCCACCGAAACTTTGGCTGTTAAAACAGAGCCAGATTCAAGCAATTCGCATAAACCTACAGAATCACCTGATGTGGAAACTACCTTATCCGCCAAAATTGAACACTCATCAGATTTCTGCCCCATCTTCACAGCAGCCAACGAGATTATTTTGTCACTCAATTTTTCTGAAGCTGCCTTTACAGCTAAACCTCCGGAGAAAGTAACGGTTGAACCTGCCGTCAATGATGCTTCAGGAGTTAGGTCCGTATCAGGGGGAGCAATTTCTATCAAATCGTATTTAGTACAAAGAACTTCAGCCGCTATTTGCAGTAAGACAGTAGTACTTCCTTCCCCGACATCCATGTAACCTGTAGAAAGCTTGTATATGCCTGACGAATCCATAGAAATAGATGCATTTGACTGGTTGCCTGGACCTCCCCTGTAAAGAAACATTGACATGCCTTTTCCCACACGGATCCTAGAATCAGTATCTATAGAATTATTTTGCCACCAGCGCAGCTCATTTGAGCCTATCTCTAAACATTCCCTGAGTCCATTTGATGAAAATGGGATACCACCCTCTACTGGTTGTGTGTCGATTACTTGACCTAGTGGAGTTGTTCTCTCTCCGGGTTGCCCTTCAGGTCCCACATGATTTCGAAAACGAAATTCTAAAGGGTCTATACCTAATTTTTCAGCTGCTTTGTCGGCAACCGACTCTAAGGCAAAATGACCTTGTGGAGCACCCAACGCTCTGTAAGAACCCGCAGTAGGTGTGTTCGTATAAACTAAATATCCTTCATAACGCACATTTGGACATCTATATAGATATAAAGCACCCTGTCCCGCCCGTCTAGCCACTCCTGGACCCGAAGAAAGGTATGCCCCTGTATTCATAACAGTGGTCGCGTGAATAGCGGTTATATCTCCCGACTTCTTGAATCCCATTTTTAATGTGGTGTTAGTAGCATGACGTCTTCTGCCAGCCACAAATTCTTCTTCTCTAGTAAGTTCTAATCTAACAGGTCTACTAGACTGAATAGATAGTAAAGAAGCTATTATCGAAATTCTTGTTTCATCTTTCCCTCCATATCCCCCACCCATATATGGGCCGATCACCCTGATCGATTCGATATCCATATCTAGAGCATTCGCTATATTTTTCCTATCAGCATGAATCCCTCTACTCGATTTCCAGACAGTAAGATTAGTTCCATTCCAGTGAGCAAGAACCGATCTTGGCTCTATAGGCGCAGGGCTATGACCAGGCGTAGAAAATGACTCTTCCAATATGAAATCAGCATCATCGAAACCCTCCTCAACGTTTCCTCTCATCTCTATTAACGGTTCCCCGTTTACCAGGTTACTATCTCCATGTATGGGTTCAGACCCATCATATAATGCTTGATCTGTCGTCAAACTAAAAGACAATTCTTCGTAGTCCACCTTTATGAGACTTAGAGCAGCTGTTGCAGCAGATAGACTATCTGCTGCAACAGCTGCTACCTCGTCGCCGACAAACCTTACCTTAGTATCCAGAATCGGAACATCAGGGGCCACTCTGCCTTCAGGTACGTTAAATGGTGTCAGTACAGCTTTGACTCCAGGATATGAAACTGCTTTCTGAAAATAAATATTTTTAACAATTGCGTGAGGATGAGGACTCCTAAGTATCCGAGCATGAAGCATATTTGGCAGGGATATGTCAGCTGAATATTCTGCCTTACCGGTTACTTTATCGGTTAAATCCCATCTAGTAGATGAGACACCTATTGAAGAATACGAATCACCCATCTCTGAGTTTCCTTGACGCTGATCGAACAGAGTCCATAATCGCGGCATACGCATTACACCTGCAAAGATTACCCCCTAAAGCGACGAGGATCTCCTCATCAGAAGGATTTTGATTCATCTCAAACAATCCAACAGTACTCATAATGAACCCAGGGGTGCAAAATCCACATTGCCCACCATCATTTTCGACAAATGCTACTTGCACAGGATTCAAACAACTCCCATCAGAAATTCCTTCTATTGTTGTGACTTCACATCCTTCGAGTTCGACAGCCAATACTTGGCAAGCATTAACAGCCTTGCCATTTAGTATTACCGTACACGTTCCACATTCACCCTGATCACATCCTTTCTTGGCACCCGTGAGACCTAGTTGCGTTCTGAGAACGTCAAGTAATGTCCATCGAGTTTCTAGAAACAAGGAATGTTGACGACCATTTACTATGAGTGAAATTTCAAAAAAATTATCTTTACTAACCAAACGATTTCCCAATCTCAGATTTCATTATTCATGTTGAACTGTAAGTATCCACATTGGCTCATTGCCAACTTCATATCGATCTATCAATTCCAATGCCCCCTGATCATCAATCTTGAACGCTGATACAAATCCAGAATCCAACCCGGCTGAATATAAATATTGACCTGTTAAGTCTATAGCTAAAACTCTCGGAACAGGTTCCGTATATGTTCTACCATTTTGAGCAATTAAACCCGTTTTTGAATCAACAATAAATCCAGCAATGGAATCATGACCCCTGTTAGGAGCAAACAAATATTTTCCGTCAGGTGTAATCTTTATCTGAGCACAACTATTAACTCCACCGTAGTGCATTGGTAAAGTTGTTTCTGTTTGAAGTTCTAGCATGCTACCTGTATTTGGGTCGTAAGAATAAGAAGTAACGCTACATTCCTGTTCATTTGAAAAGTATGCAAACTTTCCATTTGGATGAAAAACATAGTGCCTTGGGCCTCTATTATCCGGTTGTCTGACCTGCTCAGGCTGGTTTGGTATCAATTCTCCATTGGTTTGGTCAAATTTAAATAGCTTTATGGTATTTAATCCTTCCTCACCCGCGATATGGGGTAACATGACAAACTTGTTAGCATCGTCAGCAATAACACAATGCGCACCAGGCCCGGTAGGGATCCAATTAACTTCACCTTCAAAATCACCATGATGAATCTTTTGGACACTAACAGCACCTGCATTGTAGTAAGCCCCAAAGATATATTGTTTGTTTTTATCCAGGGATATGTAGCAAGGATCACCGAGCAGTTCAGGGCTGTCTGCATAGTGGTTGAGAGAGCCATCGGTGTAATCAATAAAATAAGAAGACATAATTGGAACGTCCCTTCTGCCAATATAGAGGATATGATTTTCATCATCGATATCCAGTGGTGCCGGTCGACCGCCAACAGAAGTTTCAGACAGGAAATTTAATCTTCCGCTCAAGGAATCAATCTCCCAAGATGAAACACAATCATCGCCAGCCAACGCCATAAATAAAAATTGTCTCATGAAGGTACCCCCACCAATCGTAGTGGTTATAGAAAATATTCTCAGATCAATCTTAACAGGCAAAAAAGAATACCCATATTCCGCAGAATTAGATTATATGATTCCCAAAGAATACTTTGGGCAATAGAATTGTTTGGATGTACAAATGATTCAATGGAAGGCAATCAACATTAGTGAGTAAATCTGAACAACAGAATGAAAGTTTTTTTAGGAAACGTTGGTCAAGAGAAAATGGTTATAAACAAGTTCTCTTAATCGCGTTCCCTTTAGTTTTAAGTACCGGATCATGGTCCATCCAACAATTCGTAGACAGAATGTATCTTTCATGGTACTCACCTGATGCTTTGGCTGCTGCGATGCCCACCGGAATCCTTAGCTTTACTATAGTCGCTATTTTTCTTGGCACTTCCGGCTATGCTAGCACTTTTGTTGCTCAATATACTGGAGCTGGGAGACCCGAAAGAGTCGGTCCTGCAATGTGGCAAGGAATTTATTTTGCAATTATAGGTGGACTAGTAGTCTCCTCCACTTTCTTCCTTGCTGACCCTATTTTTGATGCTGTTGGCCACGAGGATAATGTTAAATCACTTGAGAAGGAATACTGGAAGTATCTTGCGATAGGAGGATTCCTACCAATAAGCAGGGCAGCTGTCTCATCATTCTTTAACGGAAGGGGTAAGACATATCCCGTCATGTGGGCAAGTCTGGCTGGCATGTCGATGAACGTGATTTTAAATTACATACTAATTTTTGGAAAACTGGGCTTTCCTGAAATGGGAATAGGGGGAGCGGGATTAGCTACGATCATATCGGAAATGTTCAGCTTAATTATTCTTTTCTATATGGCTCTTTCAGGAGAAAACAATGCTAGGTTCAACACAATTTCAGGCTGTCGTTTCGATAAGCCATTGTTTCTAAGACTAATCAGATTTGGAATGCCAAACGGCATCCAGTTTTTTCTAGACATAGCCGCTTTTTCTATTTTCATCCTACTTATCGGCAGGCTTGGCACTCCGGAATTAGCAGCTTCAAACATTGCATTAAACGTCAGCATGCTCTCATTTATGCCTATGATCGGTATGGGAATCACAGTGTCAATATTGGTCGGACAATCGTTGGGTGGTAACAGACCAGACATGGCCAACAGAGCTACGTTCTCTGCAATGCAAATGGCATTTATATATATGGGCAGTATTGCTTGTTTATATCTAGTTGTACCTCAATTATTTATATATCCATTTTCTGCTAATGCAGATCCTGTTGAATTTCAAGAGATTAAAGTCCACGCCATGACAGCCATGAAATTCGTTGCTGCCTGGGCTCTTCTGGATTCCATAGCCATAGTAATATCATCGGCATTAAAGGGGGCTGGAGACACAAAATTTATCATGTTGGCAATAATTGGACTGTCTATTATTTTCTTGATATTACCAACTTACCTCGCTCTAGAAGTATTTGATCTAGGCTTGAAAGCTGCATGGTCGGCTGGATTGGCTTATATAATCAGTTTGTCTGTTGCATACGGCCTCAGATATAAATCTGGAAAATGGATGTCTATGAGAGTAATAGAGCAACCGTCGTCGCTTCATAAAGAATAATCTGTCAGTAAATTCTTTGTGTAAGAATTTACTTGGAAACTTATTTGGAGAGGAATATGTCAAAAAAGCAACCTAACATAATATTGATCATGTCGGATGACCTTGGTTATGAAGTAGTTGGAGCAAACGGGGGAACCTCTTACAAAACTCCCCATTTAGATAAACTTGCTCAATCCGGAATGCGATTTGAAAATGCACATGTGATGCCTCTGTGCACTCCAACCAGGGTATCGATGATGACAGGCAAATACAATTTCAGAAATTACATTGGATTCGGACTAATTAAACCCGGTGAAATAACATTTGGTCATCTCATGTCAGAAGCCGGCTACAACACTTGTATATCTGGGAAATGGCAACTTTTTTCATACAACCCACCAGACCAAGAACCTGAAATGCGATCAAAAGGCCAGAGAATTGAGGACTCAGGATTCGATGAATATTGCGTCTGGCACGCACATCACACTGAAGAAAAAGGATCTCGATATAAGAACCCTGTCATATATCAAAATGGAGAATTCAGAACCGATACAGAGGGAAGATATGGGGAAGATATTTTCCATGAATATATCGAAGATTTTATTGATCGCAATAAAGACGACGATAATCCATTTTTTGTGTACTGGCCAATGGCCGCCACCCACAAACCTCATGAACCAACGCCAGACAGTCCTGAATGGGATTCTTTTGACCCCCCAGCCAATAGAACGATAGGAGCCAAAACGTTCGACGAACTTGAGGGATGGCAAACAGAGTCAGCAACGGACGATCCTCGTTTCTACAAAGATATGGTCGAATATCACGACAAAGTCATTGGCAAATTATTAGATTATCTCGACACAAATAACTTAAGTGAAGAAACATTGGTAATTTATGTTGGCGACAACGGCAGCCCACACGATGTTTGCTCGATGGTTCACGAACATAATGAAATATGTGGGGGCAAAGGAAAAACCAACGACCGAGGAACTCATGTCCCCTTGATATGCAGCATGCCCGGAACGATACCTTCCGGTAGCGTTCAAATAGACATGGTGGAATCCACCGATTTTTTGCCCACTATGTTTGAGGCCGCAGGTCTAAATTTTCCACCTGATTACTTGATAGATGGAGTTTCATTTTATCCTCAACTTACTGGCCAAAAAGGAAATCCAAGGGACTGGATGTTTTTTCATTTCGAACCCATGAATGCCAGATCTCCGGAAAAAAGCAGAATCAGGTTTATCAGAGATCATAAATGGAAACTATATGAAACTGGGGAACTATATGATTTGAAGTCTGATCTAGATGAAGACTTGCCCATTTATGAATCTGAGGACACACCAGACCAGGCATTAGCAAGAGCCCACCTAAAGCCTGTATTTGACGACATGAAATGACTTTTTAGCATCTCACAATATCAAGAAAAGGTCTTATTATTCGTCCTTTGAAAGGTTAATGGAAGCGGAGTTAATGCAATATCGAAGACCAGTAGGTTGAGGACCATCAGGAAAAACGTGCCCAAGATGTGCTCCGCATGATTGACACATCACTTCTGTCCGGATCATACCGAACGAATTATCTGTCTCTTCTTCAATTTGATCTTCAACCATAGGAGCGTAAAAACTGGGCCAACCACACATTGAATCAAACTTGGCATCAGAGGAGAATAAATCCTCACCACAACAAATACATTGATAGACACCCTCTTCATTTGTATTCCAGTACTCTCCAGTGAAGGCTCTCTCTGTCGCTTTATTTCGAGTAACTTCGTACTGAAGTGGAGTTAGTTTTTCTTTATACTGCTCATCTTCCCTGGGGTCTAAACTACTTGCATCTACCATTACAAATCTCCAGGATTCACATTTTTTACTATCTTACAGTTCCCCTAAATTTTTGATTCCGCCAGAGTACGTACTCCAACATGCTGTCAAATAATATCATCAAACCAATAAATACATCTAAAGAAATGAATCCACTTAGAATCGGAGAATCCGTTGTAGAATTCTAGACTTACTGACTAGTACGGGAGTCTCATATTACAAAACTGATCTTGAGGAATAAATAAAATAATATGCAATACGGAGTATTCGATCATATAGAACCTGTACAAGGCATACCTTTAAGTGAAATCTATGAACTTAGATTGAAACAGCTAGAGGTATTTGATCAAAGCGGTTTTTATGCCTACCATCTTGCTGAGCATCATACTCCTGCTGTCCACAGTCTTGCTCCTTCTCAAAACGTGTTCCTAGCTGCTGCTTCACAACGTACTAGAGATCTTAGATTAGCCCCTTGCGTATATGTTTTACCGTTGCACCACCCAATTAGGCTAATAGAAGAAATAAGCATGCTCGATCACCTAAGCAATGGAAGGTTAGAAATAGGAGTTGGACGTGGGGGCGTCATGGAAGCCTTTTTTTGGGGTCAAGATTCAGATTCAGATACTAACTACAAACGTTATCTTGAAACACTTGATGTAGTGAAGCAAGGGTTGGGATCAGAATCTCTTACATATGATGGTGAACACTACCACTTTGATAACTTACCAATGAGACTCACCCCCATACAAAAACCATATCCCCCTCTTTGGTACATGCGTAATGCAGAAACTGCTGCTATAGAGGGAATGAACACAATTGTGGTGGGAACCCTGAATAGTCTTCATCGGGAAACCACACGATATAAACGTGTTTGGGATGAAACCCATGGCAAAGAATCTCTTACAATACAAAACCAGACACCAAAAATCGGACTTGTGGTTCATATGGTAATTGCTGATACAGACAATGAAGCTATTGAAATCGCCACACCAGCCTGGGAAAAATATCGATGGAACCTAGGAGCCCCTAGAAGAATTGAGGCGGAAAAAAGAGGCTTGACCCAATTTCAAAATAGTAATGATGGATCATTTGGATTTGTAGGCGATAGACCCGTCAATCTTCCTGACAGAGAAACTCGTAAAGATATTGAAGCAGAACTAGAGAGATTTGACAGTCAATCTGATAGCCACGACCCCACACGACTTGGAGGGGTTGCATTAGCAGGATCTTCAGACTCAGTAAAACGTTATATGGAGGAATACATCGCCACAGGTGCCAATTATTTTATGTGTTCATTTCAATGGGGAGACCTATCACATGAGAATGCTATGAAGTCTATAGAATTATTTTCCGAAAAAATCATGCCGATATACGTCAGCTAAATACAGAGGAGTTTAAATTGGACGTTGAAATTATAGGGATGATAGGCGCAAAAAGAGAGGGAAGTGGTCAGAAAGGTGCTGAAGTACACGTCATAGGTGGTGGTATAGATCCGGACTACATAATAGATTTCGCTAAAGTTCACGAAAACAGCGGATTCGACAAGGTTTTGGTTGGGTACACGTCCTCATCAGCAGATGGATTCATAGTTGCGATGCATGCAGCATCTAAAACTGAAAAACTTGGGTTTCTTATTGCTCATCGTCCAGGTTTCGTTAGCCCGACAGTATTCGCTAGAAAAGCAGCAACTTTCGATCAAGTCACAGCAGGCAGACTCGCGATTCATATCATAAGTGGTGGTGGAGACTCCGAACAAAAAAGAGACGGAGACTTTGAAAATCACGATACGAGATATGCAAGATCCGGTGAATTCATGAATATACTTAAAAAATTATGGTACTCAGAACAACCTATTGATCATCAAGGAGAATTTTACAAGTTCAAACAAGCTCAAAGCGATTTTACATGCTATCAGAAACCTCACATCCCATTGTATTTTGGAGGTGCTTCAGAAGCCGCCTTACGAGTTGGTTCTCAAGAATGCAATGTCTATGCATTATGGGGAGAACCTCTGTCAGAGGTGAAAAGTAAAATTTCAGATTTCAGATCAAGAGTTGCATCCGCTGGAAGAGACCCGAAATCAATAAGGTTTTCCATCTCCACACGTCCTATAGTTGCAGATACGGAATCAGAAGCATGGGATATAGCACACTCAACCCTTTCCTCAGTATTAAAGTCAAAACAAACGTCTATGCATGGTGCTGGAAAAGAGAGACTCGAGTCAGTTGGGTCAAAAAGGTTGGTTGATTTTGCCAAGAAAGGAGACATCTTGGATAAAAGGCTGTACATGCCTATTGCCGCAGCAACTGGGGGAGCAGGAAACACTACAGCCCTAGTGGGAACTGCCGAACAAGTAGTGGAATCCCTAATGGAATATTACAAAATTGGATGTTCAACAATTCTGATCCGAGGGTTCGACCCATATAACGACGCCATCTACTGGGGCAAAGAGCTGATTCCCATGCTGAGAGAAAAAGTGAGAAAATACAAAAAATCTGATCGGACCACCACAAATGCATAAGAAAAAACTAGTAGTATCCGTTCTAGGTAGCCCTTTCCCAAAATCCTCTTCAGAAAGAATAGCTAACATAATCACTCGATCCCTATCTACTAAAAATTGGGAAACATATGTTGTTGACTTATCCTCAATGCCTTCGGATGCATTGCTGATGAGATCGCAGTCGCCATCCTTGAATCAGGCTATAGATAAAGTAATCTCATCGGACTTGGTAATAGTTGCTAGCCCAACATATCGTGCTACCTACACTGGATTATTAAAAGCCTTCTTTGATCAATTTCCATCTGAGTCTTTAGCAAGCAATTTTGCACTACCAATACAAACTGGTGGCTCTCCTGAACATTCATTGTCTACAGAGTACGGACTTGCTCCAATGCTACGTAGTTTAGGTGCATTGATTTTGTCTAACAGCATATATTCATGGGGGGATCACTGGATAGACGAAACTTCACCATCGGATGATCTAAAAAAAATAATCTCTAAGTCACTTACAGAAATCAGCAAATTAATTGAGGAATAAATAAATATGCCTTCAATCATCGAGCATATTTAATTGACGGGCTAACTCCAACATTTGCAAAGCGGTTTTCTCGTGGGCTATATCAACCATTCCTCCTCGATAAGAGACAGCGGCCCCACCACTTATCCGAGTCTTTTTCATCGCATCTACAAGACCTTTCCATTCCTCAATCTCCGCCTGGCTAGGAGAAAAAATCTCGTTCACAATTGGAACGTGTGATGGATGTATAACCGTCATCCCGTTATACCCAAGGTCTCTAGAATGGTTAGCAAAAGACATCAATCCTTCATGATCATCAACATCTTGCCATAATCCGGTCATCGGATAAGGTACTCCTGCAGCCCTAGAGTCCAGTAATACTTTGGATCTTACAAAGAGAGTCTCAGTCCCCTCTGGTGTCCATCTGTAACCAAGCGCGCGGGCAATATCTCCTCCTCTTCCCCCACCAGCCCCCATGTGGGCAACACGAAGTGATGAGACACCAATTTCATATGCAGATCTCATACCTTTGGCCGTTTCAAGACCTGGGTCAATTAAAACGGTACCAACCTTTATTCCTTTGAATGTTTCCTCTTTAGTTATTAGGTCATCCAGCTTTAAAACATCCTCCGGTCCTTTGACCATCGGTAGAGTTATGGCATAGGTTCCATCTTGTATCGCAAATTCCAGATCTTTTTCCGTGAATCCCGTTTCCATATCATTAACCCTAACCATCACCGTCACACCACATGAAGAAAGTTCCGGTATCAACCTCGAAACTATTTCCCGTGCAGAATCCTTTTCCTCCGGTGGAACAGAATCCTCAAGATCCAATATCAATGCATCTGCACCGTATTTAGGTGCTTTACGAACCCAATCCTCTTTGTTTGCAGGCACGTACATCATTGTTCTTAAAGGTTTTGCAGCATCTCTCATAAAACACCTCTGAATTAGATCCTCTAAATCACACCATCATTTTCCAAACGTATTAGATCTGCCTCATCTTTTCCCAAAAGAGATCCGTATATTTCCGCATTTTGCTGACCCAGTAGTGGGGCTCCTTGGGATTGAGGGAGATTTCCTCCCGAAAAAACCACAGGAAAGCCAGAAACTATCCCTGGTAAATCTTCGTCAAAAGCTTGGTTCCTCATCGGACGAAGGGTGCCCCTATCCCAAAAATGATGATCGTCGATAATATCAGGCACTCCCCTGACATCACTGCAAGGAACATCATTGCTTTCTAGTATCTGCAACGCTTCATTTTTACTGAACTTCATCAACAAGTCCTGTATAGCTTTTCTCGCTGCAGCGAGGTTACGACCACGATCCAAAAACTTAGCAAATCTCGGATCGCTAATTAGTTCGGGTGCGTCAAGGGCTGCAGCTAATCTTTGCCACTGGTCATCGCTGGCAACCGTCACAATGATATCCCCGTCTTTTGTATGATAAAGGCCCATCGGACCTCCACGAATTCCATTCCCCATCCGCAACGGCTCACCTGCATATAGTGCTTCTTCGATGTTTTCCACAAACATTAACGAGGTAAGAGTGTCCATCATTGAAACGTCGAGATGTTGGCCTTTCCCAGTTAGTTCTTTTTCCCTTAGTGCAGCTAGAATTGAATAGCACGTAAATAATGGGGTTACTAAGTCCGCAATATAAAATCCTATACGCATTGGTGGTCCATCGGGATCACCATTTATGTCCATAATGCCGCTCATACCTTGTATCTCAGGATCGTGAGCCTTCCTGTGGGCATGCGGCCCTGTTTGGCCATAGCCGGATATAGATGCGTAAACGATCCCAGGATTTACGTCCGCTACATCCTCATACCCCAGCCCTAGTCTGCGCATGGCCCCAGGGGATAAATTCTCAACTACCACATCAGAGTCTTTAGCCATATCCAAAAATATCTGTCTACCTTCCGGATTCTTAAGATTTAGGGTGACACTTTTTACACCTTGAGATCTTTTCATGAATCTCGTCGACAAATGATTTTCAGTTTCAGGAGTCTCCGTGTAGCCCTCTGGGGACGCAAATGGACCATTTCCTCTAGTGGGATCTCCAAATCCAGGCACCTCCACTTTAATTGATTCTGCCCCCAATCTAGCCAAGTTAACCAGCGTATAAGGACCAGCAAGGTATACCGTAACCCCTAACACTCGTATTCCAGAAAGAGGGGCCATGACGTTATTTTGTTGTGCCAATTTCCATTTCTCCAGCCGTTTTAAATTTAGAGTCATAATGTGACTCACCTACGGCAGAGTCATGTTATGCAAGGTCCGATAATCGGTCAATCATATATAAGTGCAATATCTAATTTTCACATCCTTTTCTAAAATATGATGACATTTCAATATATTGAAATGTCATTGTGATATAAATTGGAAACCAAAGTCATAAACCCTAATACCAAAAGGAACCAACAAATGAGAATTGCACTTATTGGCCAAGCTGCTTTCGGTAAGGATGTTCTTTCTGCCTTATTAGATGCCAATGAGAATGTAGTGGCTGCACTATGCCCACCAGATCTTCCTAATCGATCTCCAGATCCGGTCAAAGATCTTGCCACGTCTGCAAATATACCTGTATTTCAATATTCCAGAATGAGAGACAATCAAGCAATCGAACAATTTGAATCTCTCGAAATAGATCTTTGTGTAATGGCATTCGTAACTGACATCGTTCCCGCCCAAATATTGGAATCCCCAAAATTGGGAACTATCCAATACCATCCATCACTTTTGCCAGAGCATAGGGGTCCCAGCTCTATGAATTGGCCAATCATTCAAGGAAAAAATAAAACAGGACTCACTATATTCTGGCCGGATGAAGGCCTAGATACAGGACCAATTCTTCTTCAAAAAGAAACTGAGATAACACCTGACGAAACATTGGGATCTCTCTATTTCCAAAAACTTTATCCCATGGGAATTGAATCAATAATTGAATCTGTTCATATGGTTAAAAAAGGCACAGCACCAAAAATAGAACAAGACCACTCAAAAGCAACCTATGAAGGCTGGTGCCAACCAGAAGACGCCATAATAAATTGGGAAGAAACCGCAGATCAAATTTACAATCTCATTAGGGGATGTGATCCAAGTCCGGGCGCAAACACTAAAATCCAAGGTCGCCCTATTTCCTTTTTCAAAGCCTCGCTTTCACCAACAAAATATGAATCTACCCCTGGAACCGTGGTGGAGATATCTGAAAATTGGTTCAAAATCTCTGCCTTGCAAGGATCAATCAATGTAGGCAGAGTTCAGTTAAAAGGAACCCCAAAAATTATGGCAGATGAGTTTATAAAAACAAATAAGATAGGTATCGGTGATACCTTTGGGTAAAGGGGACCAACCCTTTTGTCATCCATAACTTTAACAGTGACCGAACTCATAAAGCATTAATTTAGAAAAGAAACGGAACAAAACGGAGGAACCTGAATGAAATCTAAATATTTTTTTACAGCCGCTATGGATGTACCTGCGGGAAAAGAAGAACTGTTTAACGAGGTATACGACTCCGAACATATTCCTAACCTGTCAGAAGTTCCTGGTGTTCTATCCATTGCCAGGTATACAACTCAACCCTTAAAAATGATCATCGGCGGTGAAGTAAAAGAGATGGTGATCGAAAATCAGCCAAAGCACACTGCTATATACGAGATAGAAAACCCTAACGTACTGTTATCACCAGAATGGGGTAAAGCCGTTGATAAGGGACGGTGGTCTACTGACGTACGCGAACATACATTTAACAGGAGGCATGTCCTTCTAAAAAAGACCGAATATTAAAATTAAATAGCTGAAGCTAACTCTAAAAACCTATTTATTCTTGTTTATCTTCACTTGTATCTGACTCTTCACCAGGGTCAGGTACATCGTCAAGGGTATCGTATTCAATCTCCCCATTATTTTCAAATCTCTCTCCCATTTGATTTAGAAAATCTTCTACGTCTCTTGAAAGAGTAACTTCACCATCACCATCTAATGAACTGTCATCAGTGGTACTCTGATCGTTACTAAGTCCATCTGAAGGTCGAGAGAGAACCCGGTCATAATACGTCTCTAGCTGCTTAATTAACGTTCCTACTTCGCTTTTATAGTCGATAGCGTTATCGATATCCTTGTATTGCTGTTCTCCCTGTACTTTGTCAGCTAAGTCGCCGGGAAATCCATATACGGTACATAGAACTTCTAAAAGCCTTGCGGCCCCATAGTGATCTTCATCCAGTTGTACGTATTGGGGAAGATGAGCCATTAGGGTGGTATTGGGTATATCTAAGTTCGTCAAATCTTCGTTTACTTGGTTAACTATAGAAGTTGGGCCCTGATAAGTACTCCTTCTAGGATTTAATATTCCAGAAGCTTTATCCTCTTGGTCTTTTTTCATAGAACCCGTAACAAGTATCGGCCTTGTATGAGGAACAGAGTCATACATACCACCAATCCTGCAATATTCTGTAACGTTACAAAACTGAAACAGCTTCACAATGGCCTCTGTATATTCTTCACCGAGGTTGTGGGGTTCTCTTACATGCACAAAAATTATGTCTCTATCACTATCATCATCATGAGCATAATGAACAATAGTATTTGGTTTGGTAAAAACCCTTTTACCATTAATCACTCTCATTCGAGGTCTGTATCTGGTGAAGTCAAAAAATTTACCGGGTTTTCCCAAGCGACCTATCTCCCGTGCTCCAAAGTGAGCCTGCAACTTCCTTAGAGACAACGTCCCAACCCTTCCCACATCAATCCAAGGACGTAACATCGCTATTGCGAGGGTATTCTTCATCTCCGGTACAGGTTCAGCTAGTTCAAATTCCCCAATTTTCATCGATTAATTATAAAACCTCTCGAGTCGGCTAGGTTTAGCTTCCAATCTTCTGATATGTTTATTTATTTCAGAGGCGAAATTATACAACAGAGTAGCATGTTGAAATGATATTTACCGCCCTAACGGATCAAATCCACTCAACACGAATATTACATTCATATGTATAATCTCGACATATCCATTTTACGGTATTCATTTATTTAATAAGAGGTACAAACGTGAATCCAAAAGACTTTAATACTTTAATTGGGCAAGACGCCCTTAAAGGTATAAGGGTTATCGATTTCTCATGGATAGTTGCAGGGCCACAATGCACCAGAATCCTTGCCGATTTCGGGGCAGAAGTCATAAAAGTTGAAAACGAATCAAACATGGATTATATCCGAGGGTCAGCACCTGTAGGTGGGAGTACTTCTCCAAACAGAAGCGGCTTGTTCAATACTCTAAATAGGAATAAAAAAAGTCTTACATTAAATGTCATGCACCCTAAAGGAATGGAGCTATTAAAAAATCTAATATCCGTATCAGATGTGGTAATAGAAAACTTTAGTTCTAGAGTGTTAGAAAAATGGGGCCTTGGGTATGAAGAACAAAAAAAAATAAAGCCCGACATAATATATTGCAGTATGTCGGGGTTCGGACATAGTGGCCGAGATAGGGACAATGTTACGTGGGGCCCTACTGCACAAGCTTTATCCGGTTTAACTTTTATGTCAGGGCTACCAGGAGAAGAATCAGCTGGTTGGGGTTTCTCGTACATGGACCACACAGGAGGATACTATGGCACTATCGCTATATTAATGGCGATTCTACATAGAAACCGAAGTGGTAACGGTCAACATTTAGATCTTTCCCAAGTTGAAGCTGGAATCGGCTTAACGGGAACTGAAATCTTGGATCATACTGTAAACGGAAGAAACTTTCGTAGAAAGGGAATGCCCCCGGGTAATAGATCTCCAGAGAGACGATTTGCTCCACATAATTCATTTCGGTGTAAAGGAAATGACAGATGGTGTGTAATAAGCATTGCCAATGAGAAGGAGTGGGAAAATCTGGTCAAAGCCATGGGAAATCCCACTTGGTGCAGTGAAACCAAATTCACAGATATGGAATCTCGCTACCTAAATCAAGATGAGCTTGACAACAAAATAGAAACATGGACATCCCAAAAAACGCCCAATGAAGTTTTTGAGG
This sequence comes from uncultured Dehalococcoidia bacterium, assembly GCA_964343265.1. Classification (GTDB taxonomy): domain Bacteria; phylum Chloroflexota; class Dehalococcoidia; order Lucifugimonadales; family UBA826; genus CAYFIW01. The sequence goes on from CAYFIW010000009.1 coordinate 38,817, forward strand.
TTTTACAAAATGCCGGTGTCCCTGCCGGAGCTGTACAAACCCCTAATGAACGAGTAGATGAAGATCCACAATTGAAATACCGCGATTTTTTACCCGAGATCGAACACCCAGAACTTGGGTCGACTAGGGTTGAAGCGATCCCAATGAAGATGTCCTCAACACCCTGGAAATTAAAAAGATCATCCCCTCTTCTCGGAGAGCATTCTGCTGAGATATATATGGAACTTTTAGGCGTAGCTGGAGAAGAATTGGCTAGCCTATATGAGGAGGGAATCGCATAATAATGACATTAAAAGCCTTAGATGGAGTCCTCGTGATCGAACTGTGCGGCGAAAGAGGCCAGTTAATGGGAAAACTTATGGGGGATATGGGTGCCAGAGTAATAAAGATCGAACCCACAAGTGGAGCAGCAGAACGTTGCATTGGCCCATTTAAAGACGATGAACCTCATCCAGACAGAAGTTTATATTTCTGGGCTAACAATACTTCCAAAGAAAGTATCACTTTAGACATAGAGACTGAAGATGGTCGAAATATAATACACAAATTAGCTTCCAAGGCTGACGTAGTCCTAGAAGATTTTGCGCCAGGATATCTCGACTCATTAAACATTGGATTTAAAAACCTAAGTGCAAATAATGAGAGTCTAATAATGACCTCGTTATCGGGGTATGGTCAAGACGGCCCATATCGTGACTATAAATCCTCAGATTTAGTATCTCTTGCAATGGGTGGAATAATGCATTCATGTGGATATGATGATGTTCCCGATTCTCCTCCTATCAGACCCAGTGGAGATCACGGTAATAAAATAGCATCTCATTATGGATTGATCGGGACCTTAACAGCTCTCATAAGCAGGGATATTACTGGACAAGGTCAATATATTGACGTTTCTGCACACGAAGCGTGTTCTTCCGCAACTGAACATGCTCTACCCGCATATCTCTACAATAAAGATATAGTTTTCAGACAAACCGGCCGCCATCATGGAGCAGCTCCCACTTCCAAGACTTTATGTAAAACTTCAGATGGAAAATACGTGATTGTATTCCAACTTTTTAATAGTTTGCATTCATGGTTATCACTAGTTAAATGGATGAAAGAGGACGGAATGGAAGAGGACCTCGAAGACGAGCGATATAGGGACATGGCACGAAATAAAACCAGAACATCAGAAGATGCTGACCACGCCTTTGAAGTAGTCAGGAGATTTGTATCTGCCCATACAGCAGATGAAATATATAGAGGAGCACAAGCCCTTAAATTTCCTTGGGGAACTGTACGCTCTCCAGAAGAGAATTTATATGATCCTCATTTTGCAGAAGACAGAGGTATGTTTTGTGATATCGAACATCCAGAATTCGGAGAAGGAATAAAATTTAAATACGTCGGTAGACCGTATAGGTTTAAGGGAACACCTTGGGAAGCAAAAAGACCTCCGATGCTTGGAGAACACACCACTTCTATTCTCTCTAGCGATTTGGGATTTCCTGAATCAAAAATTAAAGACTTAATGGATAGAGGAGTGATCTACTTATCATAGATCTTTGGAAGTAAATAAATTCGGGCTATGGCAAACCACGACAATGAAAATCCCAAAGCTGGCAAAGACAAAATCATCCCACTCCAGGGGGAAATAGTTGATGAATCAGAATCTCCGTTTGGAAACGAAAATCATCCTTCATCACGCAAAAAAATACCGACAAGGGGAGTAAAATCATTCAATTTAAGATGGCAGACGGGCTGTCTGGGTTGTTTAATACCTTTTACTTTCCTTTTTATTTTATTTTTCTATCTTTTTCGGTTAGGTCTAAGCGCACTGAGAGGGTAACCCTAAATTCATTTTGTAAACAACGTAATTCTTGTTGAGGTGTATGTATGAAGGCCGCTTTTTATGATGGCAATAACAATATGGAAATTAAAGAACACCCGGACCCTGTACCTAAAGCTGGAGAAGTTTTAGTAGACATAAAATCAACTGGAATATGTGGTTCAGACCTTAATATGAACAAAGCAAAAAATTCTGCGGATCAAGACCCCGCAGGGCATGAGGTTGCAGGCGAGATAATAGACATAGGTGAAGGAGTAGATAAGCAATTCATAGGTAAGAGAATCGCGCTGGAAGTATTAGGCAGTGGTAAATCATGCAATCTATGCTGGTTCTGCAGACATGGCCAGTACACTCATTGCTCCGATAAAAAGGGGTCTAGCAGTGGTGGATTTGCGGAATACATTACCAGAAAAGTAGGTGGTTGCTACGAATTAGGTGATCAAATGACATGGGATGAAGGTGCACTGGTTGAACCACTAGCTGTATCAATTCATGGAGTTAGAATAGGCGGCCTTAAAGGTGGGGAATCTGTGGCAATCCTTGGCTCAGGTAACATTGGTTTAACTGCTGTGGCTGCTGCAAGGGCACTTGGTGCGGGTAAAATTTTTGTCACTTCTAGACATAAACAACAATCCGACATGGCAAAGGAACTTGGAGCGGATTACGCCGCTACATCAGAGGGAGATGAGTTCGAACAACTCATCTTAGATAAAACTGATGGCAGAGGGGTAGATCTCACAATAGAGACTGTAGGGGGAAGCCAAAATGATACTCTTGGTCAATCATTTCAAGTCACCAGAAGACAGGGACGTGTCGTCATTCTGGGGGTTTTTTATGGGGACCAATCTGTGGACTGGACAAGGCCAGTATTAAAGGAGCAAACTGTACAAGGTTCAATATGCTATGGGTTACTTGATGGTATCCATGACTTCGAAATGGCGATTGATATGTTCGCAAAAGAAGGATTTAATTTAGGCGACATGGTGACGCATAAATATAACCTTAAGGACATACAGACAGGTTTCGAAACTGCCTACGATAAAACTTCCGGATCTATTAAAGTACAGATACAACAATCGTGAGGGATTCATGAAATTTGAAGATGCTTTACCCTTTCTCACGAAAAACCATAGAGGTGTGATAGGTACGAAACAACCCAACGGGTCTATCCATTCCAGCATAGTTGTGTGTGGCATTTATGAATCTATGGGAGCTTTCGTATCAGTGTATCCAAAATCTCAAAAAATAAAGAATTTACGTAGAAATCCTAGCTGTACAATCCTATCCGTTAGTGATGACTGGAGAGAATATGTCACCATTGAAGGAGAAGCGACTTTACTTGACTACAATAATACTGACCCACATATTCTTAGACCCCTGTTAAGAAATGTATACATGGCCTGTAGTGAAACAAAACACCCCGACTGGGACGAGTATGATCAAGCGATGGTAGACCAAAAGGCGGTCATCGTTACGGTAAATCCAGAAAAGGTATACGGATTGCTTAGAACTTAACAGGCCAAAAATTCCCAATTGTCAAAGAAACAAACCATTGAAAACAAAGTTGAAGCTTATCTGGATACAGATGACAGTCCGGATATATCAAATCCCATTCATTCAACAGAAATTGCGAATGCATACGGTTTTGAGGGACCTCTTGTAGGAGGTACGACAGTATGGGGTTGGGCCACAGATACAATATTGGAGGCAGTGGGACAAAATTGGCTAGATCTAGGTTGGTCAGAGCACTATTTCAGGCGTCCCACATTCCCAGGCGACATCCTCACAATCAAGGCCACTTTGAATGATGAAGTGTCAGACTGCTGGAACCTGCAAATGATAAATCAGAAAGGTGATTTATGTGTGGTAGGCAAATTCGGAGAAGGTAGAGGGCCATGGCTCGACAAAATGATCAGGCCTAAGGATATGAAGCCTGTTCAAAACTATTCAATGGACATTCTAGATTTGGAAAACGTCCAATTCGATATAGACTGGAAACCAATGGAAATGAAATTCTCACGAGAAATCTCCAATGAATTCACTTCCACAAAGCAGCTCACCAAGAATCCGTTGTTTCTCGCAGATTCTACTTCTGAAAAAACGATTGCTCACCCTTCTTGGGCAGCAGGTTGGCCTGAACAGTTGTTAAGGCATAATTTTCAAATACCAAATTCAATTCATACGATGAGCTGGATACAACATCACGCAAAAATCCCAATCGGAACCTCACTTGTTGGAGGAGCTCATATTGTTGACGCATACGAAAAAAAATCTCATCACTTCGTAAATTTTGATGTGCTTATCCAAGACAAAAAGGGCCGAGACATCTCACAAATGAGGCATTGGACTATATTTAGAGTCGCAACTCCTGAAGAACGCCATTAAATATTAAGCTTAATAAAATCGACGAGTGAGTAGAGTCGGCTACTTTTTAGATGTTTACCAATAAAAGGGCTCCCCACACTATAAGTGCAATCCCTGAAACACGACCGACCCAAAGCCCATTTGGAACAATTTTCTCAATAAGTACAAACAATGAAAGCACGGCAATCCATACTAAATTCATTACTCCAAGTACAAACAACAATGCCATTATTAGCCAGCAACAGGCAACACAATAAACTCCATGCTTCAAACCCATCGCCCAAGCACCTAAAGAGCCTTCTCGCCATTCCGTCATCAAAAATCCCATTGGAGTTCTACACTTAGTCAGACAGGCGTTCTTTAACGGGGTCCATTGAAAAATTCCTGCGGCTATAAGTAGGCACCCTGCCAAAAGCATGCTATCACTCTGCCCCATCATCCCTGACATGAGTGAATTCGAATGTAGAACGTAGTTAATAAGTGTAGCTAAAGTAGAAAAACCGCCCCATATGACTACATATCCCAAAACAAATATAAAAGTACCGACGTAGGGTTTTCCACCGTCCTTTTTTTGCCGGTTGACCCTAGCGAACAACAATATCATCGGAGATGCACTTGGAATCATCATACCAATCATCATGACTGTCCACATTACAAACATAGACACCCAATCACCCATGGCCCAAGGCATTGGAAGGTCTGGCTTCATAACTGACATTCCCATGCCATCACTAGATCCATGGGACATATCCATATCAGCTATATCATTGGAAACGTACATCAGGTACGCCCAAGAAATAACAACTAGAGTCGCAAGGCCGATTATTACAATTAATCTATCTTTATTTCTACTATCGGAGTCTGATAAAGATTCAAACACTTATCTACACATCCCCTAAAAGTTTTGATAACTAAAGTCGGATTGATACCCACTATTCCCTGATATATCCCACTCAATGCCATGGTCTTGATAATTGTTAACAGTGGATTTCGAGACTATCATCGGACTTCCAGGGGTGGCATCTAGAGGGGCTCCGCTAATAATCACATCCTGACCATCAAATCCCTCTATCGCTACTATAGAACCCTCTGCGATATCACCTATTTTTATACTCCTCTGCTTCCCTTCGGAATCAAATTCTATAGACGTACTAGTGACACCAATGATCTCTGTTATAAAACCAGCCAACAGTTCGAATATACCTCCACTTTGACCAGAATATATTTGTTGAAGAGCAGAATTCTGCTCCTGATTTGCATTCTCATCGACGTATAGGGCCACCCTCCAATTTCCATCAGCCATAACTCCCGGGCAATTAACAGCTAGAGCCACCTTTAATCCGCCTAAGGAAACGCCATCATATTCACCGTTTTCAATATTCCATGCAAGAAGAGCCTTACAATCTCCCTCGTCTGAAGTAGGAGGCGAAAGAAAAATACAGGGACAAGCAACTTTGCAATTACAAGACTCAAAATATGTTCCAGACAAACTCCATTTAGTTGCGGTTGTCATATATTCACCTCACCCTATTAATCTAAACTCTTTAGATATTTTATAAATAAACACACCAAAAAATTATCTTGCTTCAAAAGTTAAAATAAGTAATGAAGCTAAATCCTCTAACTCAACATTTAAACTAGAATTAGACCTACACCAAGGCTGTAATTCACTGTATTAGGTTAAAAAAATAGTCAACAAATAATCAATATACTATAAATATCTCTAAATTATTACTATTTCTGTTAGTGTCTAACCAAATTTGAACATCATTTCATTCATCAATGCTTTTATTTTCAGATTGGTGGGTAAGAATGTTGCCCCACGAAACATGTCGATTAGCCATCACTCTGATTATCGGGGCTCCTTTTTTTAAATATTTTTCATATTGAGGATACTTTGCTCTAAGCAAATCCTCAGCATATTGGCGTTCATCACCAGATAAAAGCAATTGTGCCAATCCATGCACTACAACGTATCCTAATTGATCCCAGTCTTCTGAATATTTATCAAATACTACCGAAACTGAAGGATTGACAGAAATATTAGTTACACGTTTCAGATCTCTACCCGTAACCTTTTTGGGTTTAGAGTCTATAGCCGAATAAATCACTCCTTTTTCCCCACATACAAAACATATTGGAACTACGTTGGGTCGATTTTCAACATCAACTGTCGCCAATCTCGCCACTTCAAATGACTCTATAAACTCTAGTATGTCGGCGTTTAACATTTTGTTTTTAATTATTGCTTCACCAACTTATCTGGAGTCAACAACTCATTTATTTCCAACCAGTTATCTATGCAAAGCTCCAATATTTCCCTACCAATATTCAAAGCTTCTTTGGGAACATCATTACCGTCCCTGAAAATTGATTGAATACTGTCATCTGTCCACTCCAGAACTACTAAATCCTTCTCACCTGGAGTGGTTCCTCCATTGAAATAGACACTAAAATCATTCCTCTGACCCGCATCTTTGAAAGTTTGAGCCTCTTTATAAGCAAGAGAGGCAACCTTACGGCTCATTCCAGGCTTTGTTTTAAATACCCTTTTTAAATGAAACAAGAAGACCTCCATATTTAAAAAACTTAACTATCCTCTATTTGGGTGAAATATATCCCAATTAACCCTCGATATTTAGGTATCCACACATTCTTCATGACTTATTTATGTTGCCAACCAAAAAAGCCTTTCTTGACTAGGTGACCGATAGTGCCCGACAATTAGCCTTGCTGACAACTCTGAAAAGAGAAGTTAGCATATGGAGAGTGGGTTAAAGAAAACTTCCATGTTTGGGCTGTACTCTGGACCCCCTCTATATTATCGCTCCGCAGTAGCTCAGTGGTAGAGCAATCGGCTGTTAACCGATCGGTCGCTGGTTC
>CAYFIW010000010.1:0-43300 GCA_964343265.1 uncultured Dehalococcoidia bacterium
TTCGTTATTTTTTGGACCGAATCGACAAATACGACTCCGAATTAAAAAGTTACGCAACAGTCATGAGTGTTTCAGCTCTCGAAGCGGCTGAAATTGCCACCAATGAGATTTCAAACGGGAAATACCGCGGTCCTCTCCATGGTATACCAATTGCTGTTAAGGATCTGTGCTATACGAATGGTATCAAAACTATGGGTGGAACCGCCGTTCTTGAGGAATTCATACCAGACTATGATTCAACTGTTGTTTCCAATTTGAAGAAAGCGGGAGCAATAATTTTAGGTAAATTAAACCTGACTGAAGGAGCTATGGGTGGTTATAACCCAAAAAGAGACATACCTCGTAATCCTTGGGCTAGTGACAGATGGCCAGGCTCCTCTTCCAGCGGCTCAGGTGCCGCGACAGCGAAAGGTCTGTGTGTCGCGTCATTAGGGAGTGATACGGGCGGATCTATCAGGTTTCCTTCTGCTTCTTGCGGAATCGTTGGCATAAAACCAACTTATGGACGAGTAAGTCGGCACGGGGTCCTAGATTTGGCTGAATCCCTCGACCACGTGGGTCCTATGGCCAATAGCGTAATTGACGGAGTCCATGTACTAAATGCTATATCGGGAAGAGATTTCAACGATTTGACCAGTCTATCTTCAAACCCTCTTAGACCAGAGTACATTTCTAATAAAGACCTCTCTGATTTCACATTAGGCTACGATGAAAACTACGCTTCAATGGGTGTTAATCCGGATTTAGCCTTTTTAGTAAAGGCAACACTTGACGTCTTTACCTCAAACGGAGCCACAATTCGAGAAATTAAGATGCCAGAAAACATAGATAGCTTTTTACCATCCTGGAAAACAATTTGCACAGCTGAGGCCTATCATGCACATCGCGATTTCTTCCCTGAGAAATCTGATGAATATGGACCCTGGTTTAGAGCTTGGCTGTCTGAAGGTGAAAAAGTCTCTACCCAAGAGTATTTGATGGCATCAATCAACAGGCGGGAATGCAACGCATTAATAAAAAACGCAATGGAAGATGTCGATGCCGTAGTCTCACCGGCTATGATCAATTTCCCACATTACGTTGATGATTCTATTGGTTACGGACCAATGGACGATAAACGAGGAACTGCATTTCAAAGATTTACTGTTCCATTCGATTACAATGGGTACCCGACTATAAACCTCCCTTGTGGATTTAGCCCTGACGGACTTCCTGGAAGTGTTCAGATTATAGGCAAACCTTTTAGTGAAGAGGTTATATCCAGAATTGCTAATGCCTTTGAACAATCCACAGACTGGAAAAATAAGCATCCGATAGATTAAAATATATAGGTTAGTCGGACGGCAAGTTTAGTTGACTGCGACTGCGTAGGTCAAATAATATTCAAGTCGATATTATTGATATTTTGCTTCAGTCTAGATAGATGTTAATGACTGAACCTAGGCGTTATCTGAATTACTCTATAAACAAACAAGAAAAGTTGGATGGAATCGATGCCAAAAGTAAGTAATGTATCCCTAACACCAGTAATTGAAACATCGGAAATCTCACTCCCAGACTATGACAGGGATAAGTTAGATGATGTTGCTTATATGACTGCCATGACGTTAGTGCTAATGGGCAATTATTGCCAAACAGGGCACTTTGGTGGACCCCTTGCATATACACCATACACAGTGGCCACACACTTGGTTGGCCCAGACCTTGGGGGACTTAAATATGATTATCGAAGACCCAAGTACCCGTTTTCTGACAAATTTTTATTGGCCGGAGGCCACAATGCTCCTGTGACGTATGCGTTATGGATGGTTTTGGGAGAGGCTCTTCACAGAACCCACTTATCCACCGGAGACGAAAAGTACGGGATGGACCCAAATGCCGGACTTCTTTCAATCGACGCTCTTGGATTCAGAAGGGGAAAAGAAGGGTTAGAAACAATTTTGGAGGAAAACGGATTAACAGACCATCCAATTTTTGCTCAAGCCAAGATTCGTGGGATCAGGGCATTATCGGGGCATTCCGAAAGCACTGATGTCACAAACGATGTGAACGGAGGCCCTTCTGGAATAGGAATTGCAACTGCCGCTGGTAAGGCAGCATTCTGGGAACTGATTGGTGCTCAAAATTCCCCTAAGATAGTGGCAGTTGAGGGTGAATTCGCGATGACGTCTGGGCACTCACAGGAAATGAAAACTCAAGCCGTCGCTCAGCAGGTAGGTAAGCGACTACGTATTTTACTTTCGTACAACAATGCCGGAATAGATGACGAGTTAGTCGGAGGAGTAATTCAGCCACAATTTGAGTCTTACAAGATCGAGGACCAGTGGAGTTCCTATGGGTGGAACGTCTTCACCCTCGATGATGCTAATGATATGGACCAGGTAGTTGGTGTTTTAAAGGCGATGGAAGACTGGGACGAAGCCGACCGCAGGCCTATGATCGTTGTAGGAAATACAACGAAAGGTTGGTGGCCAGGCTCTATTAATGGCTCCATACCAGGTTACGGTGACCAGATCACCAGCTATAAGAGTCATCCGTACACCTTCGCAATGAATTCTGAATATTTTGTCGCATTGGCAAAGACATTTGAAGACAGATATGGAGTTAAATTTATAGGCATAGAAGACGGCCCAATCACCGATGAAAAAGAGCGTATTTTACAATATAAGCAGAACATCGATGTACTTATGTCTGTTCTAGAACAAAATAACCTAGGTAATTGGATCAGCGACAGATTAGTTCAAATTGGAGACACGGTTGTAGAAGACAAGAATATTCGTCTTGACACCACTCGGGATCCATTTTTGGATGAAAGGCTAGACCCTAAAAATGCTCCACAGGAGCCTGTCACCGTCTCTATTGAGAACTCTATTACTGGGGAGACAAAAAATGTTGACATCAAACTTTTCGAAAAACCTGGCGTTGCTCTCGGCAGCAGGAGGGCGATATCAGAAATCACTAAATGGATTAACTACGTCACGGATAATCGACTAGTATTATTAGCCGCTGATTTAGCAGACTCCATTAATGTGGAAAAAGGTGCACTGTGGGGTGAATTCGACCCCGTCAAGAATCCCGTCGGTAATCGACTAAGATCAGCAATTCAAGAGGCCGGTAACGTATCGACAGCAATAGGCCTCATAAGTCAAAGCGCATCATTGGATCCTGAGAAACATTCGGGTGTATGGGCTCTAAGCGGCACATATGGTGCATTCACACCTCTTATGTATCTCCCTGTTCGGATATGGAGCCAACAAAACCAAGATAGTCCATTCCGCTTGGGAGTATTAAATGTTTTGGCTGGTCATTCAGGACCAGAAACCGCTGCTGATGCAAGAACTCATTTTGGAATATTCTCCCCTCAAGTCTGGAAATTATTCCCTAGGGAGCAAATAATCAATCTCAGTTTCTGGGATTATAATGACGTTACTCCTGGTTATCTTGCGGCAGCCAACGTCGCCGCTAGGGATCCGAAAGTAGGAGTGATTGTCCTTGAAGTGGCTCGGCCAGATTTCCCCGTAGTGGATCGCAAAATTTTGGCCGACAGCGACCCTCTGGCCGCCAGCAAAGGTTTTTATCTGATCAAAGATTTTGATGAAAATAAGCCTAAGCAGGGGTACATTATCGTGCAAGGTTCCTCTTCTACAAACAATCTTGTATCTCAGTTAGATCGCATAAATGAGGCAGGGCTGAACGTTAGAATTATTTCAGCAGTGTCGGAAGAACTATTTTCGCGTCAACCACAAGATTATCGTGATCATGTTCTACCTGAATCAGCGAAATACGACCTCATGGTGATCAGCACAGGAACCAAGAGAATGTGGCCAGTAAGAAACGTTGGACCTTTAACGGAAGAATATTCTCTGGTTTCTGATTGGAACGATGAGTGGTTAACAGGGGGTTCTGAATCGGAGGTGTTAAAGGACGCAAAGTTGGATCCCGAGTCAATATTTGGAGCTATCAAAAGGTTCGCCGACGAAAGAGAGGAAAGAGTAAGCCGCCAAACACGCTTCCTTGAAAGTTCATAAACCAAATCTAATCAAGAAGAGATTGTTGATATATACAAAAACTGAATATGAATTGAGTTTTTTATGGAGTGATAGGTGCATTACGACTATGTAATCGTGGGTGCTGGCTCAGCTGGGGCGATTATGGCTGCCCGTCTTTCAGAGGATCCGTCCATAAGTGTATTGCTCCTGGAATCAGGACCTCTTCACAAAAAAATTGAAGACCTTCCTGGAAACTTGAGGTACGGATACGGGGAACGAGGCAGGGACGATGATTTTTGGTATTCGAACACACCAGACGGGAAAATGTTTGTTGCAGATGCAACACCATACCAGCCTCCCATGCTTGTCCCACGTGGAACCACTTTCGGAGGCTCAAGTTCCGTAAACGCTCAAATTTTTTTGAGAGGTGAACCAGACGATTATGACAGCTGGGCAAAGAACTGGACATCACTTTGGGAATATGAAAACTGCCTACCATTCTTCAAGAAGTTAGAAAATGACCTCGATTTCGGAGGTGATTTTCATGGAAGAAATGGACCTATACAGTGCCGTAGGATACCAAGAAAAGAATGGGCTCCCGATCAGGAGGCTTTCTTTCAAGCAACCAGGTCAATAGGGTATCCTGAAACAATCGACCATAATGATCCCGACTCCACCGGCGTGGGCCCTCTACCGTTTAACACAATAGATCGCGTAAGACAAAGTACTTGGCTTGCTTACCTGTTGCCAATTCTTCATAGGCCCAATCTAACTTTAAGGCAGAATAGTAAAGCCATTAGACTCAATATACGCGAGAAAAAGATATCTTCCCTTAGTATTGAAAACAATGGTAAATGCAATCAAATTTTAGGGGATCAATTTATTTTATCCGCCGGAGCGATTGGTTCACCGCAACTCATGATGTTGTCCGGCCTTGGTCCTGCCGGATTCTTGGAATCTATTGGTATCAATCCGGTGATAGACATACCAGGCGTTGGTCAAAATCTGAGAGATCATCCGCAAGTGGCCCTAACCTGGAATGTTCATCCTTCTTATAAATTTAACACAGAGGAACGGGGTATACAGGTTGCAATTAGGTACACTGCGAATCAATCTATATTACGCAATGATATGTTGATACATCCTGTTAGCTTTGCTAGATCCAAATGGACCGGAGGGAGAATTTATACAGATGATTTAGAGTCGGATTTATGTGTTGGCATGGTCGCATCAATTTACTTGGCAAAGGGTCGCGGAACTATGAAATTAAGATCGTCGGACCCTGGAGTACAACCATATTTAGACTACAATTACCTAGATAATCAAACTGATTTGGACAGGTTACGAGAATCGGCAAGACTCTGCATTGATATCTCAAAGTCAGACTCATATAAAAATATTATTTCTAGCCCTCACAACCCATCTGGATTTGATACAGATAATGACGTTGAAATGAACCTTTGGCTACAAAGAAACGTAAGAACGAGTCATCACATCTCCGGGACCTGTAAAATGGGATCTCAATCAGACAATATGTCTGTAGTAGATGAGTCTGGGAAGGTCTATGGACTCTCAAACATGCGTGTCATAGATGCGTCTATTATGCCTGATTGTGTCCGAGCCAACACAAACGTCCCGACTATGATGATTGCTGAAAGGATCTATGCTCTCATCAAAGATAGTTATTAAACTATTTATTAAATTCCGGTAGTATATATTTTCCCCATAACTCGATGGATTCCATCACGGCCTCATGAGGTACGGTTTCAGTTTGCATCATAACCATCATTTGATCAATTCCAGTAGCCTCGTGTTTTTTAAGAGCCGCAATACAGTCGTCAGGATCACCGGCAATGACAACACCCCTTTCACACAAAGTGTCTGCATCTAAATCTTCCCAGACTTTATGAGCTATGGCTTCACCGCCAGAAAAATCAAGAACATTATCAAATTCCTCTTCTTCTTGATCCAGATACCTACTAAAATTTTGCCGTAAATGATCTGGCACGCCACCCCATTTTTCTAGCAATTGTGCATATATGTCTTTTTGACCCTGAACGTAGGGGCGATCGGGCCCAAAAAAGTTTTTGAGAGACTCAGCCCCCATCTCCCGAGCCTTTTTCCCGTCCTCAAGACAAACCCCCAATGTCGAACTAGCCCATTGATTATTCACAACCTTGCCGACAGGATTGGCCTTCTTCACCTCATCTTTATATTTTTTTACATAAGGCTCTAGAGAATCAGGAGCACTGGAACCGAAAGACAAGACCCCAATCCCTTTTGCCGCTGCAATTTCGTAAGTTGCTGGTTGCAGAGCGGCAACCCAGATCGGCGGGTGATTTTCTTGATAGGGTTTCGGAAGTATTTGTCTTTCTGGAACTTGCCAAAATTCACCTTCGTGCGAATACCAATCGGTCGCCCAGATATCAGGTACCATTGACAACGATTCTTCCCACATAGCACGACTATTACGAGGGTCGATACCCATACCAGTTAATTCATAGGGAGCAGAACGTCCTGTGCCGAAATCTACTCGACCATCTGATAGATGATCTAGCATTGCAACCCTTTCAGCCACCCTGACCGGGTGATGATAGGGAAGGATGACTACACCTAGGCCTAATCTTATGTTTTTGGTTCTTTGGCTCAGGGCGCCATAAAAAACATCTGGGCAAGGAGAAGCTGAGAAACCTGTCAAAAAATGATGCTCAACAAACCAAACATAGTCAAAGCCGACTTCATCGGCCAAAACACATTGTTCCATGGTCTCTTTAATCACTAAATGATCATCTAAATAAGGCCTTTGCATTTCGTACTGCAGCGACAATTTCATATCTGTATCCCTTTGTACTAATCAGAAGTAAATCAAGATATTTACAAACTTATTTCCCTGTTTGAATAAAATCTGCAATGCGCTCTCCAATAGCCATAACAGTGACGTTCGTATTTGCGCGTACACAATCCGGCATTATCGAGGCGTCCGCTACTCTTAACCCACTGACGCCATGGACTTTCCCATATTGATCTACCACAGCATCTGGATCAGTTTTAGGTCCCATTTTTGCGGTACAAGAAACATGATGTCCAGTGCCAACATATGTTTTCATCCATTTATCGAGGCTTTCGTCTGTCTCCAAATCAGCATCAGATGGTTCTAATCTATGATCAATCAAGTTCGACATCGAAGGATGATTTTCGAGCGAAACCAACATACGGATTCCATCTCTATATCTTCGTATATCTTCTTCGTGATCTAGGAGATTGTAATCAAGATAGGGTTGATCTTCTTGGTTAGCGGAATTTAATTTTAACTCGCCCTTTGAAAGAGCTAAATTAAGACCCAGACCCATACCAATTCCTATGGGTTCTGATCTAACACCACCCTCTTCTCTCCGTCTACTTGTAACGGCACTCATGTAAACGATCATATCGTTATCTAGAGTTGATCCCTCCGCCGTATAACGCAATAAAACCTGACCGGACGGACCTAATGGATCCAACGGAACGTCAGGTTTAGTGACCCATTTCAGGGGAATCAACGGGTGATCTCGCAAGTTTTGACCCACTCCTTTTACATCCAAAATACAATCAATTCCGAACTGTTCAAGGTGCTTTCGTGGTCCAATACCCGATAGCATGAGTAACTGCGGTGAAGCAATCGCCCCCGCACACAATATTATTTCCTCACCTTGTACAATAAAAGTTTCCCCATCAGAAACGACCTCAAGCCCTGTTGCCTTCAATTCATCAGAATGCTTGTCAAATAAAACCCTTTTCACTGAAACGTTGGATCTTAATGTCATATTGAGACGGGAACGGGACATGGCAAGATAACCCAGCGAGGTAGACCATCTAATACCTTCAGGATTATTTAATGGAGTAGGGCCCACACCTGCAGTACCAGGTTCATTTGCATCTGCACAAAATGGGTGTCCTGCATCAATACATGCTTCCACAAATGCCTTCGAACCCGGTAACCATTCATCTTCGCTAAATCTGTGGCAAATGATAGGGCCATTAGAACCGTGAAAATCCCCAGGGTTTTCTTGAAAAGTAGTGTCCGTTTCTAACTTATTGTAAAAAGGTAAAATGCTTTGATAATCCCATTCATCATTGCCCCATTCTGCCCATAAAGCAAAATCGTCTGGGATTGCTCTCAAAAAGATCTGACCATTAATCGCACTTGAACCACCTGTTACTTTCCCCCTCGGTATATCTATATCAGCTTCCTCTGTTCCTCGTGCCCTAAATTGCCAATTATGATCACTTGTCCAGATTTCGTTGGTAGTCTTATAGCCATATTTAACTTCATCGGGCAGTTCATCTATATCGGGGTAATCAGGACCTGCCTCTAGTAGAAGAATTGATTTCGTTGGATCTTCCGATAAGCGCGTTGCTATTATGGCTCCAGCCGATCCTGCACCGACTACTATTGCATCGTATTTCATAAATTCCTCTCTCCAAAAAATTGCTTATTTTGGCAAGTTATTTCCACAACACCAATCAGGCGCAAATTTAACACAATAGATCTATATACATAAACCCTCGGATTTTTCACTGACCTAAATAGCCCCGAATTACGGAATAAAAGCTACTCCAATGAATTAGCGTGCCTCCGTCAGATTATGATTTTCTTACCGCTGACCCAGCAGTAAATCCTGAACTCCAAGCCCACTGGAAGTTATACCCTCCCAGGTGACCGGTCACATCAACCACTTCCCCTATAAAATAAAGCCCTGGACAATTTTTGTATTCCATTGTCCTAGAATCCAATTGTTTAGTACTGACACCGCCAACAGTCACCTCAGCAGTTCTGTAGCCTTCGCTGCCAGTAGGAATTAAAGTCCAAGATTTGATACGAGACGATGAGTTTTCAATCAATTGATTAGGTAACTGTTCTATTGGAACCTCAGAATGAGATTCCCACAATATACCCTCCAATCTAGCCACTAACGATCTAGGTAACAAATTTGAGAGATATGTGCGTAGAAGCTTTTTGTTACCTTGAGCCTTTTCAAAATATAAACGATCTGTAAGGTCGAAATCCGGCAAGAGATCTATCGTTACGGTTACACCATCGTTCCAGTAACTCGAAGCCTGTAAAACGGCGGGACCACTTACGCCTTTATGGGTAAACAAAATATCATCCTTGAATTCGACACTGCCTACCTTGATAAGCACGGGAGTGGAAACTCCAGACAGTTCTGAAGAAAAAATCTTATCCTCACCTCCGAGTGTAAACGCTACAAGTCCAGGCTTCGTATTTGTGACCTCAAGAGAGAAGTTCCTAGCTACTTCATAACCAAATCCACTTCCGCCTAGAGTAGGTATTGAAAGTGCTCCCGTTGCTATGATTAGGGAGGTAGAAACAAACGAAAGGTCCAATCTCGCATTTCGATCATTAATTCCACCCCTCAGTGTGAACTTACTTCCACCATCTTGATTCGAAACAATACATTCTTGATTATCAAAACTCTCATGAGTAATCGTCTTTATATGGACATCGGTCATAATTTCAACTCCGGCGGCATCACATTCCTTTAGGAGCATATCTAAAATATCTCTTGAGGAGCCCTCACAAAAGAATTGATTGTTACGCCTTACAACATAAGAAATCTTATGTTTATTTACTAATTCGATAAAATCATTTGGACCATATTTACTAAAAGCAGATCTGCAGAAATTTACATTCTCAGATATAAAATCATCATAGTCGACAAAGCCATTTGTAAAATTACAATGTCCCCCTCCGGACATTAAAATCTTTTTACCAACCATGTTTGATTTTTCGATGACTAGAACAGTAAGATCTCTTTTAGCCGCGGTAAAAGCTGCCATCAATCCAGCAGCACCTCCTCCCAATACGATCACGTCATAACTATGGACTTTCATGAATCCATCTCACTTCACTTTCAATACGTTCGGATAAGATATAGATTTTTATGCTCTCCAAGAATAGTTTCTAAAGGTATAACTTGACTGATTCTAAGGATAACTGTTTACTGATGAAACAGACTAAATTTCATGTCTACAAATAATACTGAACTTTTACCTGAGGAGACCCCTATGTCAAATGAATATACGAAAATTATTTATAACATCGAAGATCGCATTGCTAGAATCACCCTCAACGCTCCGGAAAAAAGAAATGCCTTGTCTTTTGAAATGAGGGATGAACTCATAAGTGCCCTTAAGCGCGCTGAATCTGACGACGATGTAAGCATTGTATTAATTGATGGTTCAGGGCCCTCGTTTTGTTCTGGATACGATCTTTCGGCAAGAGACCCAAATTACAAAAAGAATGGCTGGGTCGAATCGAGATATTTTGATAATTGGACCGATCAATTCGCCAGAAGCTGCGCTCGAGACTGGCTCACAATATGGGATCTATTAAAGCCAGTTGTTGCTAAAGTTCATGGACATTGTGTTGCTGGCGGTACAGAAATCCTATCAATGGTGGACATAGCATTTGTATCTGACGAGGCTCGAATAGGTTACCCCCCTATGAGAGGTATGACTACACCAGACACACTCTATTTTCCATGGAAAATGTCCATGGCTAGAGCAAAGTACCTACAACTTACCGGAAATTCCGTGAGCGGACGCGAGGCCGCTGAAATGGGTTGGGTCGCTAAGTCTTTTCCAGAGCAATCTCTTGAGGAAGAAGTTATGAGAGAATTACGACCAATGGCACAAATCGCCCCGGATCTAATCTCAGCAAACAAACAATCTCTAAATCAGGCCTATGAAATTATGGGATTCAAAACCGCGCTTTCAATGGGATGGTCATGGCACACACTTTCAGGTCACGTCCGACCAGGGGCAGGTGATTTTGGTGATGCCATGAAAGAAGGAGGGCTCAAAAATGCTTTGGAATGGAGAGATGGAGCCTATAAGAACGAAGGTTTTGTATAAATTCCCTTAACCCGTATGAAATCAAACAGTTGTTTTATTATCAATCTGATTTAGTGTATTTCATGTGATTGACCAGACCTATGTTCATGTTGTCTTTTTCCTCTCATGACAACCTTTCTTTGGAAAGTTGTAAATGAGAGGAAAAAGACGAATACGATTGCTGAAAACAAGACCACCGACGCTCCTGACGACACATCTATATAGAAGCTAATATATAAGCCCCCAAGTCCGCATAAGGATCCTATGATCACCGAGAAGATAAGCATTTTATGAAAGTTGTTTGTTAGCAATTGTGCAGTGACCGGAGGTATTACAATCGCGGCAGCCAGCATAGTTACACCTAGTACTTGAAGCGACACGACGATAATTGCCGCTAACAACAGAGCAAATGCGGCATCGACCCAAGCAGTTGGCACACCATACAAGCCTGCAACGTCGGATTCAAATGTGGTGAATAATAAATACTTATAACCGACAAAAATTAATACGATTGCTATGATCGACACAATAATTATTGCAAGAAGATCTGTTTCAGTAATACCTAAAATATTTCCAAATAATGCGGCATCGAAACTTCGAGTGAAGCTTTTAAATTTACTAATTAAGGCCACTCCAAGCGCAAAACTCGCCGTAGTTACGATCCCAATAGCAGCATCTGCATTGATGCCTCGTTTCTTAGTAGTCAGATTTATTAACAGAGCCGAAATAAAGCCCCACATACTCGCCCCTACAAAGAAATTAATTGAGAGCACATAACTTGTTACTGCCCCACCAAAAATTGCATGAGATAGTCCGTGGCCAATATATGACATTCTTCTGAGAACGATATAGACACCTATTAAACCGCAAAGTCCACCGACCAGAGTCGCAACAATAAGACCTCTTACGAAAAATTCATATTGTAGTGGAGCAAACAAATGGAAGGTTACCTAATTAGATGATTATAAATCCGTATCGTTATCTTTATGTGTCCGCCCGAAAAAATGAGGCGTTTCTGCAACCAATTTCATGCCCATATATTCAGTTACATTGATATCAGCATTATAAGTTTTCTTAAGGACTGGAGGAGTAAACACCTCATCGGGGGGTCCAGAAGCGACAATCGCCTTGTTTACACAAACCACCCAGGGTAAATGGGCCGCGACAGCATTTATCTCATGAGTAGTCATAATAACCGTCACATCTTGGTGATTAAGTTCATCAAGCAAGTGCATAACTTCATCTCTTGTTTTGATATCCACACCTGATGTTGGCTCGTCAAGAAGAAGTAACTTCGGACTACTTACCAATGCTCTCGCCAAAAAAGCCCTTTGTTGTTGTCCTCCGGATATCTCCCTAATGTGTCGTTTTGCGACGTCGGCTATTCCAAGCCTTTCCATCATTTCATTCCCCAATTTTCTATCCTCTTTTGGGTGCCATGGAATCCACCATTTGTTAGGAGTTCGGCCCATCATCACCACTTGTTCTACGGTAATTGGAAAATTCCAATCTATATTCTCCAGTTGGGGAACATATCCAATCTCTGGTCTTCCCTTTGAAATCGAGCGCCCTTCTATCTTTACGTTGCCATGATAAATGTCTACAGCACCAAGAATTGCCCGCAGCAAAGTCGTTTTGCCTGATCCACTAGGACCCAACAATCCTACGAAATCTCCACGATTAATGTTTAAATTTATATTAGCGAGAACGGATTCCCCATCATAACCACACGTTACATTAGAGATCTCCACTATTCGTTCGGGCGTTTCATATTGATGAGGGATTGGATGAAGCAAAGTCTTATTCCGGGTATATTGCCTTGCTTTCCTCTGGGAAAACCAAGCTTGTGTCAAATCCGTTCATCGCATCTGCATTTCCGCCTAAAGCTGGAACCATTATTTCGATGTTAGAAGCCATTAATCCGAGATAGGTATGTCCTTCATCTCCTGGTCCACCAGGCAAATCATCATCCCGAAGTTGATCTATGAACTTTGAGCCGCCTTCTTTAGCAATTTGTTCCATAATGGGACTAGGAAAAACGTCTGAACCAAAAATAGCTGGCACACTTGTTTCGCGAACCTGGTCGATTAAACGAGCAACTTCTTTTGCAGAAGGTTCTCTGAAATCAGATGGCTGTACAGCCCCGATTATTTCTAACCCGTATCTTGGACCAAAGAAAGGGAAAGAATCGTGATACGTTAAAAGTTTTCGATTGTCGTTTGGTATCGTTTCTACAGCGGATCGTATTCTTTCATCCAAATCGTAGATTCTAATTTCAAAGCGGTCAAAATTACGTTGGAAGTAAGAAGCATTGACTGGATCTAAATCGGTCAATGCCTGAGTGATCAACTCAGCATACTTTAGGGCAAGAATCGGATTGGTCCAAAGATGAGGATTTGGATGGCCATCAGATTCCGGAAAAGAGAAATCGTAAACCCATTCTTCTGGAGATATTGCTTTGTCACCTAATTTCAATATTAAGGTATCAGGCTTCGAATTAGCCTTAGCCATTTGAAGAGAAGGTTCTTCAAGATATAAACCATTCAGAATGATCAAGTCCGCCTGTGACATCAATTTTGCGACAGAGGGAGCAGGTTCGAATGTATGTGAGTTCGTACCCTCTGGTACAATTCCCTCCAAAAGAATTCTATCCCCGCCGATGTTTTCAACAATGCTTGTTATTGGAGAAACAGTTGTGACGACGTAAAAAGGTTCAACAGTCACATTAGCAGAATGAGTCGCAGATTTATTTTCTGATTTTGTTGAAATTGCGGCATTATTGTCAGAACAACTTAAAGTAGTTGCAAGGCTAATTGTCATTACTATCAACAACAGTGCAAGAAGATGTTTATTTAAGAAAAATATCCGATCCAAATTATTTAATAACCAACCTTTTAATTAAAATTAGAACTAGTCGCCATTAACAGACTAGACGCATTACTAAAAAACGCACAACCCTTTCACATAGCAACAGTGAAAAATTAAACACTCCCACAATCTATTGTTTAAGTTTCTCTATTACTATGTGAAATAGGTCAAAAATGTTCCTCAGCTTAACGGGTTATACCGGAAAGCCCACCCCTTAAGCCTTCAGTTGCCCATGGTGCCCAAGGCATAGTAAAAAATTTGAAACCCTTAGCAACGTAGAAATTGGGATCCATATCAGGAGGAATGAAGTACATACCAGGCATAACGTTGTGCCTTTTACACGCTTCCGCAATTTTATCTAAACCAGCCTGATAAGTATCACTTTGGTAATCCAGCGGAACTCCGAGTTCAATTGACAAATCAGATGGACCTACCAATAACACGTCTATTCCTGGTACGCTAAGTATCTCATCGATGTTATCTATTGCTTGCTGAGTTTCAATCATGGGGACTATCAAGAGATCTCTATTAACAGTGTCAAGATAGTCTCGGTAGTCTTTAGTATCTCCCCAATCCCCTCGAACACCGGCATTACTTCTATCGCCTTCTGGAGAGTATTTACATGCACGAACCATGGCTGTGGCCTGAGCTTTATCGTTGACCATTGGGACGATAATCCCACGAGCTCCTGCGTCCAATGCAAAACAAATTAACTCTGCTCTATTTCCGCTTACTCTAACTATTGGAGCCGTATCCGTACCCTTAGTGGCGGCGATTCCTGCGTAGAATTCTTTTGGTTCATATGGGGAGTGCTGCGTATCAAAAAGGATGAAATCAAACCCAGCATTAGCTAACATCCCCATATTGTCAGCAGCCGGAGAACCAGCGGTGCCAACAACCGTTTTACCGGCCTTGATCTTATCTTTTACAACATTCATTCAACAAACCTCCGTTTATTTATTTGTACAAAACTTACCTGTAGTTTACGACAAGTTGATCATTCATACGAATCCAATCTCCGTGATCCACTGAGAGAGAGATAGTCTTAACGAGCATTTTCATTTAGTCCGTAATTTAAGTTATTATCCTCGCATCAATAATTCAACAGAATTTTTATAGTAGAGAGAATCTTTGATTCAGAATGATAATTGGAGATAGAAAATGGCAGAACATAAATTAGTCTCCCTTAATGATTATGAAGAGCTGGCATACCGTAAGTTGTCGAAGGAACTGGCAGATTACGTACGAGCAGGTGCTCAGGATGAAATAACTCTTAGACTAAACCGGTCTGACTTTAGCGATATAACCGTAAATCCTAGAATTTTTAGAGATGTTAATACTCGGGACCTTTCTACTACAGCCTTGGGAACGCCGATATCTCTGCCAATCATGATAACTCCTGCTGGAGGTCAAATGCACCTTCATTCCGACGGAGAATTGGCGACAGCTCGAGCCGCAGATGCACATGGGACTATCTATTCCACACCTACGAATTCTGGAAAATCTCTCGAAAGTATCGCCAAAGAAACGACTGGTCCCAAATGGTTCCAAATCGGTCAACACACAAGGGAAATTCAAGAACATTTCGTAAAGAGAGCCGAAGCCGCTGGTTATAAGGCAATAATACTAACGGCCGACACCCCAATACCGAGCAGGAGAGAAAGTGAGATTCGAAACGGCTTTTCGATCCAAGATCATTTAAGCTGGGGTAGCGTTGAAGGACACGAAGAATTTTTGTTATCTGACCCTGATTTGCACGCTTACATATATGGTGGTTCTGATAAAAACCAGGGATCGGCCGGTACTGGGGATAAATCTATGAATTGGGACGATATGGAATGGTTTAGGAGTATAACCAACCTACCCATAGTTATAAAAGGAGTCAGGCATATTGATGATGCTAGGAAATGTGTAGATGCCGGATTTCAAGGCATTACTATTTCAAACCATGGAGCACGTCACATGGATGGAAACAAATCGTCCATAAAGGTTTTATCCGAGATAGCGCCCGAAATATCAGATAAAATCGAAGTGTTTTTCGATTCAGGAATACGCCGTGGAATGGAAATAGCTAAAGCCCTAAGTCTTGGAGCCCGAGCTGTTCTTATTGGAAGGCCTCTATTTTGGGGACTGGCAGTAGATGGAGAATCGGGTGTTTTCAATGTTTTAGATATATTGAAAACCGAACTGGATTTAGCCATAGCATATTTGGGAGTGAACAAAGTAGCGGATTTAGACCAATCATACATAAACTTTTAGGGTATCGTGCTGCATTTTCCAGATGAAAATGTTGGTGACCCCAGCGGGATTCGAACCCGCGATCTCCGCCTTGAAAGGGCAGTGTCCTGGACCGCTAGACGATGGGGCCAAATAATCGGCATAATTAAGCCAACCGTTCTATTCTATTTCCAGATATCTGTTACTGCAACGTGGAACACCTATGGATAAAGAGATAGTTGTTGTAATCCAGTTGATTCCTCCAACCCGCACATTATATTCATATTCTGAACCGCCTGTCCCGCAGCCCCTTTGACAAGATTGTCTATGCAACTAACGACAATCATTCTTCCAGTCCTTTCATCAACATTTGGATAAACCCTACAATCATTTCCACCTAATGTTTGTTTTGTCATTGGGGGGGAATCCGTTACTTTGACAAAGTCTTCCTCTCGATAGCAAGTCCTATAAATCTCTTTAATTGAGTCTCTTACATCTTTTTCAGATTCTAAAAATTCCTCAGAAATGGACGCATACGAAGTTGCCAGAATGCCCCTCGTCATAGGTATAAGATGAGGTACAAAAGTAACCTTAACCTCTTCTCCCGCCGCTTCAGATAGTTCTTGGGCGATTTCAGGCATGTGCCGGTGGCCGTCCAGTCCATATGCACTAACATTCTCATTTACCTCTGAGTAATGAGTTTTTAAAGACAATCCTCTACCGGCACCTGAAACGCCTGACTTAGCATCGATTATTACATTGTTATCAATAATTCCAGCCCTTAATGCTGGTGCGAGTCCTAAAATTGAAGCAGTCGGATAGCAACCGGGATTAGCGACAATTGAGGAAGCAGATATATGTTCTCGATAAATCTCAGGTAAGCCGTAAACACTCTCTTCAATCAATTTGGGAGCTGGATGTTCAACCTCATACCATTCTGAATAAACGTCTAAATCCCTAATCCTAAAGTCAGCGCTAATATCGATGCATTTAACACCTTGGCCAGAGACTTCTGATATTGCGGTGGCACTTGCAGCATGAGGTAAGGCAGAGAAGACAAAATCTAAACTACCTGAAAGCTCAGATTCTATTTCAAGATTCAAATTATCCAAATGAGGAAACACATCCCCAAGTCTTTTACCTGCTCCACTTCGGCCAGTTACTGAAGTTATATCAACCTCGGGATGAACGTTCAAGATCCTAGCGAGTTCAGCTCCCGCATATCCCGTCACATTTATTATTCCTACCTTCATACTTGGCCTCCTTTCTAGAAAATCTCGGTCCAATACTCTACACGAAATTGACTAAATAACGTTAGTTAAACCTTGCCTCTACTGAAACACATTTGAGCTATCTCACATGAATCACACTTCGGGTACCTAGCCTTACATGTATCTCTCCCATGTTTTATAAGGAACATATGAAATTGAAAAACATCGTGATCAGGAACTATCTTCTCAAGAGATTCATGAGCCTCTTCGGCTGTCGTATTAGGTCCGATTAATCTTAATCTTTTAGAAACCCTGTGAATATGGGTGTCAACAGGCATCGCTGGCATTCCGAAGGAAAAACATAAAATTATCGCAGCAGTTTTTGGACCCACCCCATTTAATCTTGTTAGCCATTGTTTCGCCTCATCAAGAGGCATTTCCGAGAGAAAACTTAGGTCAAAATCCCCTAATTCACCTCTGATCTGGTTAAGAATTTGCTTGATCCTTGGTGCCTTTGACTTTGATAAACCTCCGTGGCGTATTGTTTTTTCTATTTCCCCAACATCGGCATTAGCGACCGCATCCAAACTGCCAAAATGTCTCATGAGACTTTTAAAGGCTCTTTCCGAGTTAAGATCGGACGTATGCTGGGAGAGGATCGTATAGACCAATTCTTCACCCGCGTTATAGCGAATTTCCCAGGAAATGGGTCCATATACATCTAAAAACTTGTCTGACAGTTTGTATACCAGATCTTTTTTGTTGGCAATCGACATTCTTCCCACATCTAACTCCTACCAATATACTTATTTTCTTATTCCAGCACTTTAGGGACTGATAAGATATTTTCAAATGTAGACACGGACTTATTTTCTTATGAAGTCAGTAGGAATCATAGCAAACCCCGCCTCTGGAAAGGACATACGACGACTTATTTCTCAAAGTCGATTGGTGCCCAATCAAGAAAAAATAAATATAGTTAAGCGTATATTGGGAGGCTTAGAGGCTGGTGGTATCGATAAAGTTTTATTTATGCCGGATTATTCCAATTTAGCCAAGAGTGCCGCTAATGAGTATCATGGCCTAATTCAAACGGAAATCCTAAACGTACCAATCTTTAACAAAGATATAGATACTATTAATTCCGTAAAAGAAATGATTCAGCGTGATGTTAGCGTAATTATTGCATTGGGGGGTGATGGAACCTCACGCGCTGTTAGCATAGCCTCGGAATCCGTCCCAATCCTCCCTGTTTCCACAGGAACAAACAACGTGTTTCCGTTTATGGTTGAAGGTACATTAGCCGGAATATCGACTGCCTATATTGTGCAACATCCGGAATCTCTTTCAATATGCGCCCCCGTTCAAAAAAAATTCGACATCGAAACTGATTCTGGTATAAGAGATATATCGCTCGTTGACATAGCAGTGTCAAAGGAATATTTCGTCGGCTCTCGTGCCATCTGGGATATAAATTCGGTCTCAGAATTATTTTTGGCAATTGCTGAACCACATACAATCGGTTTGTCATCAATAGGTGGATGGGCAAATCCTATAAACAGGAATGAATCTAGGGGATTACATATTAGATTTTCGGAAAAACCAACCGGTTACTCCGTGTCCGCTCCCATGGTGCCTGGCATACTTTCTGAAGTCTATATAGAATCAATAAACGTCATAGAGAAAAATCAAATGAACGAAGTTTCTTTATCTCCATCTACTATAGCCCTTGACGGAGAACGCACCATACCCATTAGAGAAGGAGAAAAAGTCCAGGTGACTTTAAACAAAAATGGGCCAACGGTATTGAATCCGTTCATCGCTATCAGAGAAGCCGCAAAGAATAATTTCTTAAATAATTGGAATAAACTCTGATTGGATCAAAACATTCACAAACAAACCCGATCAATCTCATTGATCACTAAACGATTATTATTTAAACCATGCCTTTACACAATGTCAGAAGATAGATCACTGATTTGATAGTAATATTCTAACCTTTTCGTAATCTTTTACGGCCGCATCTTTTTCCCCAATCTTCCAAAGAAGCATCCCTCGATTATTTAATGCATACCAATACTTATCATCGAGTTCTATAGCTTTACCAAAATCCTTTAGTGCGTCGTCATACATGAAAAGATCTGAATATGCCATTCCTCTATTGTTATAGGCATCCCTGTAATTTACATCCAAAGATATAGCCGTGGTCAAATCATCTATAGCCAACTGAGCTTCACCTAAGCCACGGTATGAAATACCCCGATTGTTAAAAACCGGAGGATCCGCTTTTCCAGAGTCGATAATCTTTGTGTAATCCTCAATGGCTTCTCCGAATCGACCTAAATCTAAGTATCCGTTTCCCCTTAAAAACAGATTCCTCGGATGCCTAGGATCTGCTAAAAGTTCCATAGTTAGTGATTCAATAATTTCTAACACATAGTCGTTGTCACTTTTGCCGCTCAAATTCTCGTCATTTTGCCAGTTATAAACCATTATTTATCTACCTTGTAGTACCGCAATTATGCTCGGAAATGTGTTGTAAAGCATCTTTGACCCTAAGTTTTGTCGACAAGACTGTTTTTTCGGGAAATTGCGATGGGTCGAAATAACCAATATCCAAACTTTCCTCCGAGATAGTCAAAGCCCCTGAATCTTTGTGGCAGATGTAAACTGCCGCGACGTATTGAACAAGGTTCCCATCGGGATATTGAACGACTGTATAATCAGAGATTTCAGAGTAGACTTTAATGAGGCATCCAACATGAACCCAGAGACCTGTTTCTTCATATACTTCCCTAACCGTGCATTCTGATAAAGATTCTCCAGGGTCCATCCCGCCACCAGGTAATCCCCACCAATAATTGTCCGACCGTAATTGAAGTAGAACTTCATTTTTTTCGTTAAAAATTATTCCAGTCCCAGAAGCCCGAACATGATCCGGAATTCTAGTCAATGGCTGACCCGTGAAGTCGGTTTGATGCATTAAATCTCCCTTCTTGGTCAAAATTTCCTAGCGCTCCCAACGATATTGGGAATTTTTACGAGAGTATTTATTTCAAGATCAAAATCGCAAATTTCCACTTTTTCAAAATTGGATTTCATAATATCTCTTTTTAAATCTCTCTTCAGGTGACAACCCGTAGTAAAAAACTGCCAGCAGGGGTCTAGAATTGTCTGGAAAGTATGACCAAACCTTTTGGTTGAAATAACATGTTCATAAAAATAAAAAACACCTCCCGGTTTGAGTACTCGATAGGCCTCGTTAATTACTTGTTCCACATCGTCAACCATGCACAGGACCAATGTCGTAAACACCGAATCAAATGTACAATCCAAGTACCCTAAGTCCTCACCATAATGCGATGTCAGAGAAGCATTTATACCGATCTTAATTGCATTAGCGGAGAATTTTTTTCTCATATGAGGGTCGGGCTCAGTGGCATCAATACTGATACATCGATCAAGATACTTTAAATTAGCCCCTGTACCACCCCCTATTTCCAAAACCCGACCTCGACATTGTCCTGCGGTCATTTCTCTATATGGAACGACTTTAGACTCAACTACGGCATTTAAAAGATCATAGAATTCAGCGAAAACCCATTTGGACAAGGACAATTTTAATTACCGTGAGGAAAATCCATTAATGATGACAACCTCTTGCTGGAATATCCCAAACCGCTTCAACTAAATCGTCCCTAATCGCTATAAATGAGTCCCAACGATTCACCATGATGTCCTGTTGAGAACTTAGTAAATGCAGCTTCGTTCCTTTTTTAATTGGCACTTTGAGCGGATCAAACTTTATTACGGAATGAGATGATTCCATTTTAATAAATTCTATATTTTCCATACCTTCTATGACTGGAGCAACCTTAAAAGGGCCTCCTAAGCACTGAATACCAGCATCTATGAAGGCAACATCATCCCTAACATCAATCACCGTAGTTAAAATCTTACCCGCCATTTCAAAATCATCCATATATCCAGTCGGGGCGCTCATCAAGGCATATGTCCCTCCTTCAACTTCAGTTACACCTGGAATCTCAGCGGCAACATCAATAGTAAAAGTCTCTCCAGAAGAAACAATTTTTACTTCAATTCCTGCTTCTTCAATCGCCCTCTTTACATCTAAGCACTGTTCTATAAATTTTTTCCCTTCAGTAAATCTGACTTCCCTATCAGCCCAACCCTCTACCGTTTGGTGGCTCATAACTCCCAGGAATTCAACCGATGGTAATTCCTCTGCCAGTTCAGCCAGCCTCACTCCCTGTTCAGCAGTACGGATCCCTGCCCGGCCCATCGATGTGTCCACTTCTATCAATACACCTAAATTAACCCCAGATGAAGCGGCGGTTTTGGATATTAAGGAAATATTTTCCTCATTGTCGATGCATAATTTTATGTCCGCAATTTTCGCCAATGAACATAATCTAGAAAGCTTGCCTTGGTCCACCACTTCTGAAGTTACCAAAATATCACGTATGCCCGATTGGACCATGACTTCGGCTTCGGCCACCTTAGCTACGCACACACCTCCCACTGTACCTCCTCGATCAATTTGACGTTGCAGTACAACTGGGCTCTTTATATTTTTTGCATGCTGCCTCATTTTACATTCAGTCTCAGCATACATATCAGAAACAACAGAATAATTGTGATCTAGTCTTTCTATGTCAATGATAAGAGCAGGGGTTTCAATATTTTCTATGTGTGAACCTAATTGCGGATACATGTTATACCTCTAGTGTTATTAACTACGATTAAAAATATCTACCTCTCGCTTCGACTTTCCAAATCGAAGTGAGAACACCATCGGACAAAACATTCATATAATCGTACAGATTACACGTATCAGAGATATTGGAAGGGATAAGGACAACCCTTTCAGCTAATCCGAAATCGTTATTTGGCTTACTGATTTCCAAAAACCCATGTTCTGCACTCATTTTGTCGACCCTCAATGAATCTTTATAAAGTAGATGCGGTAATCCGTTGTCTATTGAAATGGCCTTTTGTCCACAATCTATAAAAGCCTGATCTTCAATTGGCAAACTCATAATCGAGGATACTACACCGATTAATAGTTCATCTTTTCGGAGAGACCCATCCAATGTCCATATATTAGAACCATCAATTATCTCACTAGTCACCGGTGGTATGCTCGGTACGGCTGATTCCGATTCACAAATGGCAACAATGGCTGATTCCCAGTGTTCCTCCTGCGGATCGTCTGAATCCTGTATTAGACGGGATAAGCTAGAGGATTCAGAGAGTTCATTACCGTGAGACCATTCAAAAAATATGCCTTCATAAAGCAGAAAACCACCCTTATCTTTTAGGTATTCTTCATAACAATTGACTGAAACCCCGAGTTCAGTGGGATTCAATGCAATTCTCAACAAAATCTTGAAGTCACGATTTTTTTCTTTCCTAAATAGGGCCAATTGTTCAGCCTGTCCCAAATCATTCGCACATATAGTCAAACTACATTGTGTGATCAGAGATTGTAGAAGACTATTGGGGTCCTCCAGAGGTAGTCTACCGACCAGAATATCTTTGACACCATGAGCTGCAAAAATAAGAGCCTCTGATAGGGTCTCAACATAAATCCTTTCTTCTCCAACAAAATGCGTCAAAGAAGGGGTCCTGTGAACGGAAGCATTACTTCTAAATGTCCTTTGGTTTCCCGCTAATGTTTTAGATACACTTCGCCATTTTGTTTTATAGGCTTCCCCATTCAAAATGAGACTTGGAGTATCTAACTCTTCAAGCTTGGTCCCTATAGACTTCTGAATTGGTCTTTCCATAAATCCCTCTCGAGATGTTTTACTTTTCAAATATTCCTTGATTCTCCCACAACAGAAAACAAATTATTCAGTGATTTTGTTAAGAGAAAATTTACCAGATAGCGTACTGTTAAAATATGTTGGGAGCAAATCAAAGACTTGTTTTAAAAGAGAGCGGAATAACAAACAAATGTTCAAAGAAAACAACATCAATTTGAAACTTGAGATTTTGGCAAACGGCATATCTGACGATGATGGATATATCCGACGCACAAATGACGATATCTTTTATCATGTTGTCGATGGTGCTAATGCAAGTAGTGGAAGTTTTTCCGTAGCTAGTTTAGATTCGGCCCACATACAATCGACGACACGTGAATCCAATTCAACATTTGTCTGGGTGGGTCTATCAGTCGTCTTAGGCTTATGTTTCTTCTTCATGATTGAAAATACTCTTCTTCAACTCACTCTGGTGGGGATCTCAGGCCTGATGGGTTTGTACCTTTTATATGACCATTTCTCTCAGCCAAATGGCCTGCAGGTCGTCCTGTGCACCAAATCCTCTGAGATAAGGTTAAAAATCTTGGGTCACGGGCGAGGAAAGGAACTGAGTGAATCTTTACACAACATCATCGTGACCAATATTCATCCGCTCGATCCCAACCCTGTCACTATACGTACCTTTGCACCTAGATAACTTCATAGGCTCTAATCAGCTAGGGATAACCCTGGAATTGCATCCATATCCCATTCGGTTGACCCACATTCTTTGAAGCGATAGTAGGCGGCCGCCCCGATCATTGCTCCATTATCTGTACAAAGCCCGGGCCTTGGGGCAACAACAGGAACCCTAGACTTTCGTGAAAGAGTTTTCCGTAGTTCCGTATTAGCTGCAACCCCTCCACCAATAAGAATACCCTTCCCGTCATACATATCTACAGCTTTCAAAGTTCTGGACACCAAGCAATCAACTATGGCATTTTGAAAGGCCAATGCATAATTTCTGACTACACTCTCGGATGGACCATTATCATCTTGAATCGGGTAGAAACCATCATCCTCTGCTCTTCTCACAACTGCAGTTTTTAGTCCACTAAAACTAAAATCCAATGACCCTCTAATCACCGGCCTAGGGAAGGGATCAATATGATGATCTGTTTTTTCCGCTTCCTTTTGAATTTCCGGACCACCAGGAAAGCCAAGTCTCAAAACCCTGGCGACTTTATCAAATGCCTCTCCAGCCGCGTCATCACGAGTTTTTGCAAGCAATTCGTAATCTAAGTGTCCCTTCATCAAAACAAGCTCTGTATGTCCCCCCGAAGCTATTAAACTAACTAGAGGAAATTCCGTTCCTGATTTCTCAAACAGGTCTTCCAACCAAGCTGAATATATATGACCCTCAAGATGATTGATCCCAATTAGAGGCTTATCCCATGCCATAGCGAATCCCTTTGCAGCATTCACGCCGACTAAAAGAGATCCAGCTAGCCCAGGACCATGAGTTACAGCAATTCCATCAATCTCTGATGGCTTTAATTCAGATAGAGCAAGCGCCTCGTTCACTACAGGGACCATTGTCGTAAGATGTTCTCTCGAACATATTTCAGGAATAATTCCACCATATCGTTCATGCATGTATGTTTGAGAGGAAACAACATTTGATAAAACGACGGATCCATCTCTTATCACCGCAGCAGCTGTGTCATCACATGACGTTTCGATACCTAAAATATTCATAGCGTATCAGCCGATAGGGCCTTCTTTAAATCGAAGTATGCTTGGCTTACCGAAAAGTTAGGACTAAAGACGGCGCTTCCAGCGACAACCAGATCGGCTCCCGCATTGTGTACAGATTTTATAGTGCTGATGTTAACCCCTCCATCAACTTGAATTTTCAATTTAAGTCCCTGCCTTTTGATCTTCTCTTTTAATTCAGATATTTTAACTAATGATTCTTTTATAAAACTTTGCCCTCCGTAACCTGGTTCGACCGACATAATTAACACTTGATCAATTATCTCCAAGTAAGGATATATTTCCTTTAAGGAGGTTGATGGGTTAAGAGCCAAGCAAGAATTCAATCCTAGATTCTTGATAATTCTCAAATCTGAGGCCGGGTCTACGAGTGTTTCGATGTGTAAACTTACTGAATCTACCCCTGCGGCAGATAGTTCTTCGACAAATCGTATAGGAGAGACGACCATCATGTGCACATCTATGAAGCCTGAAAAATTTTGCCTCACAGCGTTTATTATTTGAGTACCAAAAGTTATAGGTGGAACAAACTGACCATCCATCATGTCGACATGAATGCCTGCAAACCCTGCGCTCTCAGCTTCCTTGAGCTGATTAGCCAGATTTGAAAAATCAGCCGACAGAATAGATGGATATATATCTATATCACCCTCACCCATTTATCTGTCCCTTTAATTGACCTTTGGCATCCTTCAATGCAAGTGCAACCCTAGATCTTGCAGTACCTCCGTAAACATCTCTCGCATCTATTGAAGATTCCAACGTAACTTCTTTCACGTCCGGTTCAAAGAGATCCGAAAATTTCGCAAATTCCTCGATTGTTAGATTTTCGATCGATTTATTTTCCGATAAACAATAGTCAGAAATTTTGTCAACTATGTTATAGGCTTCTCTAAAGGGGATACCTTTACCAACCAAATAATCCGCTATATCAGTCGCTAGCAGCAATCCTGTAGAAGAAGAATTAGTAGTAGCCAGCTGATTAATTGTTGCGCCCTCCAACATTCCTTTGAAAACCACCAATATACTTGAGAGTGAATCATAGGTATCAAAGAAGCCTTCTTTATCTTCCTGTAAATCTCGGTTATAGGTAAGTGGGAGTCCCTTCAAAACAGTTAACAATGAAAGTAAATTCCCATATATCCTTCCGGTTTTACCACGCGAAATTTCAGCGAAATCAGGATTTCTTTTCTGTGGCATCATGCTGCTTCCAGTCGTGTATTCAGGGGAAAGTTTGAGCCAGCCAAATTCCTGTGAAGTCCATAAAATAACTTCTTCTGAAAACCTTGAAATATGCATCACACAAATCGAAGCTGCATTTAAATAGTCCAATAGAAAATCGCGATCAGAGACCGCATCCATACTGTTTTTACTTAATTCTGAAAACCCAAGTTCTCTAGCAACAAATGATCTGTCTATGTCATAAGTTACGCCAGCTAGAGCCCCGCTTCCTAATGGCATAACATCCGAGGATTTATAGACAGCTTGAAACCTTTCAAAGTCACGGGTAAACATTTCGAAATAAGAAAGTAAATGATGAGCAAACAAAACGGGCTGGGCTTTTTGAAGGTGAGTGTATCCGGGAATTATAATCTCAGAATTAGATTCCGCTAAAATTAATACTTGTTCCTGGAGATCTGCAAGTAAAGCTAAAGTGTGACTTGTAGCCTTCTTTACATACATACGCATGTCAAGACAAACCTGATCATTTCTGGATCTAGCGGTGTGCAGTTTACCTGCAATCGCTCCTATCTTCTCATGTAAACGGGATTCAATGTTCATATGGATGTCCTCTAAGGTCCTATCCCAAGGGAACTCTCCTATTTCAATCTCCTGTTCAATTTCAATAAGGGCATTAACTATCAAATCACAATCGTCGGAAGGTATAATCCCTTGGGCCGCCAACATCTTTACGTGTGCAATTGACCCCTCAATATCCTCTTTATATAGGCGTCTGTCATAATCTAGAGAAACAGTAAAATCTCCAACCAGCTTGGAAATCGTCTTCAATGCACCTTTTTCGTTCTGTAAATTCGCTTTCATAAATAATCTGTATATGCGCTGCTCAGGACCTGATTCCTTAGTATTTATCCATTCCATAATATACGAAATTATTACTGGGTCCAGCACTTCTTAATGCTATACTCAGTGAACATAAAGCAGGACCCTATTTTTGAACGAATACAGTAAACCACTTCACAAGCAAAAATTTGCAGTTATCGACCTAGAGACGACGGGACTCAGGGCTGAAACGGACCGAATTATCGAAGTCGGAATACAGGTCTTTACCCTAGACGGACCGGAAGAAAGCTTCTCCACACTAGTTAATCCTAAAAAGAAGCTTACAAGCTTTGTCACCCACCTTACAGGCATAGAACAAGCCGATGTAGAAGTCGCTCCAATGTTCTCCGAAATCCAGACCGAAATTGACAAATTTATCACCAATAAGGTTATCGTCGGCCACAATATTGATTTCGACCTTAATTTCTTAGCCAAACAAAGCCTGACATGGAATCAACCAAAAATCGATACCTTAAGCTTGGCATATTGGCTTGATTATGACAGCCCAGATTACAAATTAGAGACTCTAATGCGTAGGCATGGAATATCTCAAGATCAAAACCATAGAGCTTTAGATGATTGTGTAGGCACGATGAAACTGTTCCAAATACTAATAGAGAAAATGACCGATTTGGAACCGGTGACATTGAGTAGGCTTTATACCATTTCTCAAAAGGCTAGATGGGATTCTGCATTTATCCTGGGTGAATTAAATCAAACAGGCAATCTTTTCGCCGAGCCAAGACGCGACACTAAAAAAACCCCCATTCATCAAAAGCCCCTTGTCCCGATTTCTCGTGTTAAGAAAAAAAATGAGGTAGAAGAGAATAATTCCGTTGTTACTCTAAACCAAATATTTGGACCATCCGGTCGACTATCAGAGACAATCGACAGTTTCGAAGACAGACCTGATCAACTATCCATGGCGATTCAAATATCAGGCGCCATGGATAACAACGAATGTATGTTCATAGAAGCCGGGACCGGGACAGGAAAATCACTTGCCTATCTAGTACCTGCTTTGCTTTCGGGTAGCCAGAAAGATATGACAACAATAATCTCTACCAATACCTTAAACCTGCAGGAACAACTATTAGATAATGATCTACCTGTCGCCTTAAAATGTATGGAGACTAAATCACAGCCTCTAATTAGTTCGACAAAAATTACTGTCCTCAAAGGACGGTCCAATTACCTTTGTAAAAGAAGACTTGAAAACTATTTGGATCGTCCTACTCTTACTTTTGAAGAATCCATGTTGCTCGGAAAACTCCTGGTTTGGAGTGAATACACCACAACTGGTGACAAATCTGAAATAAGCATTACGCGATCAAATCACAATGTTATGTGGAGAAAGCTCTCCGCAGAAGGGGCCGGAAATTGCGAATTCTATGATCAATGTTTTCTTAAGACCGCAAGAGATAAGGCTGCTGCAGCAAAAGTTGTTATCACAAACCACTCTTTGCTTTTCGCCAATATAGCATCAGGAAGTTCAATACTACCTGCCTACGATCACCTCATCATAGACGAAGCACATCATTTAGAAGAACAAGCAACAAACTCTTTTGGTTACGAAATCAAATTGTCGAATATAAATGAAATTTTTGAAGAACTTAACAATTCTAATGGAATAATTCTAACGAATTTAAAACTTTTGAAAGGTTTCATAGACAACCAAGGTACGATGTCCGTCATAACGTCGATAGAATCCGAACTAAAAACTGTGTCGGCAAGAGGTAAGGATACGTTAAAAACACTTCATGACCTCTTGAGAAACGTGATTAATTCACCCAACCACTTTCCTCAGGTACAGGAAAAGGCCGTAGACAACTTAAGGACAAGTCCTGACTGGGAACAACTTGAATTAACTACAGAGAACCTTCATATACATCTCCAACAATTGATCCATTTCGGCAACAAAGTAATTTCTATTTCGGAGCCCTATTTTGACCACGTCCTAATACGAAATATGAGGTTAGATATTGACGGCTGGCGTGACGAAATAACGTATTTAAATGAAAAATTGTACGAATCTATTTTTGAACCCCAAAACAACGCAGTTTATTGGATTAAGTATCTCCAAAGTGGCAATAGTGTCGCCATTA
The DNA here is from genome assembly GCA_964343265.1 of uncultured Dehalococcoidia bacterium. Taxonomy (GTDB): domain Bacteria; phylum Chloroflexota; class Dehalococcoidia; order Lucifugimonadales; family UBA826; genus CAYFIW01. The sequence continues at coordinate 28,890 of CAYFIW010000010.1, forward strand.
AAATGGCTCCTTTGGATGTTTCCAGCACTGTGAAGGATCACTTTTTCAATGACGACTCCAGCGTCATAATGACAAGCGCCACATTACGGACATCTGGGAACTTTGACTACATTCAAAAAAGGCTAGGCGGTGAAGAAATCCAAAGTGAGGTGATCGAATCCCCTTTCGATTACCTAAATTCCACTGTTTGCATAGAAGTGGAGGATACGGGAGATCCACGGGAACACGATTATCTGGAAAATGTAAGCATAGCGATTGCCGATGCTGCCATTGCAGCTGGTGGCAGGACCCTTGGTTTATTTACTTCACACTCTGCCCTGCAAGCTGTTCACAGAAAAATATCCAATCTTTTGGAAGGTAGTGGTATAACAGTTCTGTCTCAAGGGGTTTCGGGCTCCCCTAAAGTCCTATTGGATAGACTTAAAATTGATCATCGATCAGTGATTCTTGGAACATCAAGTATGTGGGAAGGAGTCGATGTAAGAGGCGACGCCTTACAAGTGGTTGCTATCACTAGACTGCCATTTGGGGTGCCATCTGATCCCGTTTTTAAAGCCCGGTCAGAGCAATACGAGAACCCATTTATGGAGTATGCTCTACCTGATGCTATTCTCCGATTCAGGCAAGGATTTGGACGACTCATTAGATCACATTCTGATAGGGGGGTATTTCTGATATTGGATTCCCGTACTTCCAAAACCCGTTACGGTTCAGAGTTTCTGAAAGCGCTACCCGAAATGAAAAAGCAACGAGTTGGTAAAGGTCAAATTCGAGATCTTGTATCTGGGTGGTTGAAAACTAAAACATAATGAATTTAAAACCACAATATAAATACGATCTAATTGAGACCCTTTATAGTGGACAAGCTTTCAGATGGTCTCCATTAAATGGAGGAGGAGATGATACAAACCCCTGGCATGAGGCAATAATAGGGGACCAACGTGTAAGGCTGAGGCAAATCGAAAATGAAATACAGTTAGATCAACAAGGAAGCTCTACTCAAAATTCTGAACGTATAAGTGATTATCTACGTCTAGAAGATAATTTGTCGGAAATATACTCAGATCTTTGCACAGACAAATATTTACAAAAAGCAATCGACCAATATCAAGGATTGCATATCTTGAGACAGGAGCCTTGGGAATGCCTGATCACTTTTATATGTTCAGCCAACAACAACATACCTAGGATTCGCACCATAGTGGAAAGGCTTTGCGATACTCTTGGAACCGAAAAAGTCGATGAATCAGGTTCATATCATTGCTTCCCTACAAGCCTCCAAATTAATGAAGTGGGAGAAGAGGGTCTCAGAAAACTCGGATTGGGCTTTCGTGCCAAATACGTTTCAGCTGCTTCCCGCCTAGATCTTGAAGGGGAAATTAACGTGAATGAACTTAGAGGACTAAAATACGAATTTGTCCTAGCTGAACTTATGAAAATACCCGGAGTTGGAGACAAAGTTGCAAACTGCGTGATGTTGTTTTCCTTAGACCAACTTAACGCATTCCCAGTCGATGTTTGGGTAAAGAGAGTTCTTAGGGAAAACTATTATGGAGACGTAACATCTATACCAGATACAAAGTTAAGAGAATGGGCTCAAACTTACTTCGGCAGGTACTCCGGCTATGCTAATCAATATTTATTCCATAACAGAAGGTTGTCTGGCGACTAAATAAAATGTTTATGTGTTCTCTTTCAATGTATCGTTATCCGGATCGAACATAATTTCCCCAATGTCATTTGCCGGTTCAGGTAAAATTAATTTGCGAACCGGGTAATTAATTTCAATGCCCTCCCGATTAAATCTATCATGTATCCGCTTAATTAATTCGCTCCTCAGTCCAAATGTCCCTGCTCTATCAATGGCCTGTAGAAAGACATAAAAATCGACGTTGGAATCACCAAAATTAGAAAACCCAAAAGATGGCTCAGTCCCTTTTATAGCTTTTTCGGATTCTTCAATTACCGTTCGAGCCTCTTCTAAGGCATATTTCTCGACATCCACCAAGTTGGATTCATATGCCACACCTCCTGTCACTATCACATTCATTGCCGGGGTTGGACTAAAGTAATTGGTAACAATACTTTCTGCCATCCTAGAATTTGGAATAATCACTAAGTTATTGAATCGGCTTCTTATTTTAGTGCTCCTCCAACCGACTTCCTCAACATATCCGGAAGGTCCGCCTTCAAGTTCAATAAAATCTCCCTCTTTCAATTCTCCTTCTGTAACAACATACGTTCCTGCAAAGAAATTACTTAAAGTAGGTTGAACAGCTAAAGCGACTGCTAAACCGCCAATACCTAACCCTGCCAATATAGGGCTAATTGATATTCCTATACTGTCTATGGCAACAAGCGCCCCTACGGCGTATATGGTGATGGGTAAAATTCTTCTAAGAGTTGGCAACAATGTGTCATCTATCTTTGTTTCCGTCTTCTCAGCAATATTGAACAAGTACCAATCGATTAGATGATCGATTGTTTTAGCAATTGCGAAAGTCGTGATCAAAATTGAAATTACTTTCCAAATTTTTATGGAAAGATCACGGGTATCTGAAAAACCACTAGGCAGTACATCTTCTATACCCAACACGAGCAAATAAGCGCTCAAAAGTCCGCTTATAAGTAATATCGCAGTGATCGGAGTTTTTACACTCTGTAAAATTATTGAGATGACCGAGGACGCATCTTGATTTTTAAGTCTCTTATGGATCAGGCTAATTATGATCCGAGCGATTAATGCAGCTACGACAAAACCTAAAAATACAGAGAAGGCCCCTATCAAACGGAGCAAAATTGAGTCAGTCAGACCTTCTTCAAACATTTACTAATCCTCCAATAACATCAGACACCTGAATTTGCTTGCGTATATTGAATCATAAGTCCCACAAATTAATTAGCAACAACGGGGGACTTATAATGGACCCTAGCCCTAATTTTGGTTTCCTTACGATTCATTTTATTGGTATTTAATTCAACAAAAAAGAGACAAGTCCTATTTTCCTTATCAGGAACATCTGAGTTGTCATTGACCGAAAATTCACACCGTTCTTATAATTGTGACTGTGCTTTAGATTTTCCGAATCTGAAAAGTAGCTATAAATGGATAACATACATGCAATCAAATTTCGAACAAAATCTCCTTAAAATTGAATCCGATACGAAATCATCGATCACAAGTCTCGATCATGAAAGTGCATTGGAAGATCTACGGATTTCCGTTTTAGGTAGACGAGGAAGTCTGACACTTCTACTAAGAAGCATATCGGATCTGCCAGGAAACGAACGCCAATCTGCCGGTTCTTCTGCCAATATTTTAAAATCAGAACTGGCTACCATGTTTGATGAGAAACTTAAGGAAATTATCTCCTTATCTCAGGCAGATTCCAATTTAGGTGAAACCTTTTTTGACGTAAGCCTGCCTGGCCGAACTATCTCATCTGGGAGTCTTCATCCAACCACACAGATAGTCAGAGACATATGTGAGGCCTTTTCGACAATGGGTTTTCAAGTGTTGGAAGGCCCCGAGGTCGAATTAGATGAATACAATTTTCAGAAGCTTAATATACCTGATCACCACCCGGCCCGTGATATGTGGAATAGTCTATGGATTGAAGGTGATTCAACCGAAAGTATTTCACGGTTACTACTCCGTACTCATACATCTCCAATGCAGATCAGGGTGATGGAATCTACGCAACCACCAATTAGAGTTTTAGTACCGGGTAAAGCATATAGATACGAGGCAACCGATGCCACACATGAATGGCAATTCTGCCAAATTGAAGGATTAGCTATAGACAAAAACATAACTTTTGCCAATCTTAAAGCTACCCTTGAGGCTTTTGCTCGACAAATCTTCGGCTCCCGACGTAAATCACGGTTTCGTTGTGATTTCTTCCCTTTCGTTGAGCCTGGTGCTGAAATGTCAATCGATTGTTTTAAGTGTGACGGAGCCGGATGTAGGGTTTGTGGCAATACAGGATGGATCGAAATTATGGGAGCAGGCATGGTACATCCAGAGGTTCTGAAAGGTGTCGGATATGACCCGGATGTCTATTCAGGATTTGCATTTGGAATGGGTGCCGAGCGTATTTCCATGCTCAAACATGGTATAGACGACATAAGGCATTTTTACAGCAACGACATTCGTTTTCTAGACCAATTTTCCTCATCCACCACTGGACGGTCCTAAAATGAAAATACCCGTTTCATGGCTACGCGAATATGTAAAAATGGATCTTGGAGTCGAAGAAATATCTCGCCGATTGACCATGGCCGGATTAGAAGTAGGTAAAATTAACGTTATAGGAGAAAATTGGGATAGACGATTGATTCGGGCCGCAAAGATTGTAACCATAGAACCTCATCCCAATGCCGACAGACTACAACTCCCTACTCTTGATATAGGGGAAAACAACTATGTCACTGTTGTCTGCGGCGCCCCCAACATACATGTTGGTCAAATAGTAGCTTTTGCACAAGAAGGTTCGAAACTTCTTGACTATAAAACAGGGGTTATACAGGAGTTAAAAGGGGCAAAAATACGAGGAATTCAATCCAGAGGTATGGTTTGTTCCGCTTTGGAATTAGGGCTTAGTGATGATCACGAAGGTATCTTAGAGTTACCCGAACATATAGTTCCTGGCACTCCCCTTGTAGAAGTTTTGGGTGACACGATTCTTGAGACAGAATTAACGCCAAACAGACCGGATTGCCTCTCAGTGCTAGGTACCTCATATGAGATAGCTGCGTTAACCTCCCAAACAGTTGTCCTCCCAAATATTGCGTACGAGACAAACTCAAGTAGAGATTTAAATAATATAGCTGTCAAAATCATTGATCCTAAGGCATGCACCCGTTATACAGGAGCGTTGATTCGTAATGTCCTCATAGGCGATTCCCCTGATTGGCTGAAAAACCGATTGGAATTATCAGGGGTCAGGTCCATAAATAATGTTGTCGATATTACTAACTATGTAATGCTTGAATACGGTCAACCGCTGCACGCTTTTGACGCTGACAAATTAGAAGGCGACGAGATTAATATACGTTTCGCCAATCAAGGCGAGACACTGGTCACTCTAGATGGGGTAACTCGAAATTTAGAAAATGAAATGCTTGTGATTGCGGACAAGCATCAGCCTATAGGACTTGCAGGGATAATGGGTGGTGCGAACACCGAAGTGGATGATAAAACAAAAGATATCTTTTTAGAAGCTGCAAACTTCACTGGATCATTCATTCGATCTACTAGGACTAAGCTCGGTTTGGACACCGAAGCTTCTTATCGTTTTGAAAGGGAACTAAGACCGGAACTTGCGCCTATAGCAATCAAAAGAGCTATAAGCTTGTTTATTGATTTATGTGAAGGCCAAACAAGTGATGAAATTATTGATGTCTATCCAATACAAGTAATAACTAGTCCTATTAAACTAACTGCAAAAAGACTGAACAAAATTCTGGGTACTACCTTTACATTGGATACAGTGTGGCCATATTTGGAATCTCTAGGTTTCGAGAGAAAAGAGATTTCAAGTTCAGTCATTGACCTCGTCGAGACTTTAGAGGCCGGTCGAGCTGAAGGAAGCGGGGAATCCATTGAGGTCGTCACTCCCTATTGGAGATCAGATATACATATAGAAGATGATCTCATAGAGGAATTCGCACGAACATATGGGTACGACAACCTACCCGTCGAAAAATTGGCATCGGCAGTACCTGATAAAATATGGGACCCCATTTCTAAGATAAGGACAAGCCTGAGAGATTCTCTTTCAGAGGCCGGACTCTCCGAAGTTGTTTCTTATGCCGTATCCAGCCTAGAAGCCCTAACTCTAACCAATGAAAACGGAGAAGGCCTGAAGACCATAAAACTAGCTAATCCAATGGATTCAACAAAAGCCTGGCTTAGAACAGGACTTGAAGCGAACCTTCTTGAAACCCTAGAAAGAAATATAAGACATAACCCTAATAGGGCATTCAAACTATTTGAACTTGGCCACATATTTAATGTCAAAGATGGGCCTCAAAGAGAAATTCTTCCAGATGAGACAGAACAAGTGTGTGGAATCATTCAAGGCCCGAGGAATGTCGACAATATTTGGAATAACGCATACGATGCTTTAGATTTCTACGATTTGAAAGGGATGGTCGATTACGCCCTTAACCGTTTAAATGTCGAGGTGACTTATTCTCACTCCAATCACCGGATATTTAAAAAAGGCCATGCAGCAAGTATTTCCGCAGGCTCTGATGAGATTGGGTATATAGGTCAAGTAGATCAAGATATATTAGATAAATTTGGAATCAACAATAGAGACGTTTTCCTTTTTACGCTGGACATAAATAGGATTTCTAGGTCAGAACAGGAAGATATATCAACATTTAGGGAGTTGAGTCGTTTTCCCTCTTCTAGTAGAGATATCGCACTATTGTGCCCCGAACAGACCTCTTCCTCTCAGATAGAAAAAATCGTGCAGGCACATAAACTTGTTGTTGATGTTTTTCCGTCCGACCAATTCGTCGGGGATGAGATAGAAACGGGGTGGAAATCGATAACATACCGAATAATTTTTCAATCAATGGAAAAAACTCTAGAAACAGGCGAATTGGAAAAAGCACTAAAGCAGATTTTTAGAAGCCTATCAAACCAACTTGATGTGAGAGAACGGTTCTCTGAACAACAAACTTAACGATTAAACGGATAACATCAATGGACGAACACGTACATAGACATCATGAAGAAAATATGTTGTCTGTTGAAGACGCAAGGGACAAAATTCTAGGGACAGTACGAAAAACAGAGAAGGTAACCATACCGGTCATAGACTCACTTGGCCTCGTTCTAACCGACAACGTTGGATCATCAATCAATATTCCTCCCTATGACAATAGTGCAATGGACGGGTATGCCATAAGAGCAGAAGACGTATTAGAGGCCACTCCAGATAATCCAACCATTTTAGATGTGATCGAAACCATAGCCGCTGGCCAGCTCCCTCAGGAAGATCTAAAGGAGGCAACAGCAGCCAGAATCATGACTGGCGCACCTATTCCAAATGGTTCAAATGCAGTCGTTCCTTTTGAGGACACAACAGAATCAGAAACATTCTTTAAGGGTGGTACAGATAAGATAGGAATATGTGTCGCCGTTCGAGAAAATTCAGACATAAGAAGAGCCGGAGGAGATGTTAGGGTAGGTCAAAAAGTCTTGAACCAAGGAACCACAATCTCCTCATCGGTGATCGCAGTGCTTTCATCTTTAGGAAAAGATAAAGTTTCTGTCTACAGAAGGCCGGTGGTCTCTATAATTTCGACCGGAGACGAACTCCTTCAACCTGGAAACAAACCAGAACCTGGGAAAATATTCGACAGTAATACGAGCGGCCTTATAGCAGCAGTAATAGAAGCTGGTGGTTTCCCAAAAACTTATGGGATCGTGAAAGACGATCTCGACGCATTAGATAGTGTCCTTGAAGACGCCTCGCAATACGACCTTGTCATCACATCAGCAGGGGTGTCTAAGGGTGACTACGATGTAGTTAAAACTGCCCTCTCAAATAGAGGTGTTTTGAACTTTTGGTCAATCAGAATGCGGCCCGCGAAACCTCTTGCTTTCGGAACCCTACATAGAGGTGATTCAAACAAACCAACACCCTTAATTGGACTTCCTGGAAACCCGGTCAGTAGCCTCGTCGCCTTTGAACAATTCTGTCGCCCGGCGATCAGGAAGATGCTCGGAAAGAAATTTTCACATCGGCCTACTATAAAAGCATACTTGACCGACACAATACGAAATTTTGATGGTCGCCGTGTTTACGCTAGAGTAACAATAGAGAAAAATGAAAGCGGATATATAGCGACAACAACTGGTTCTCAAGAGTCCAACGTTTTGACCTCTATGGCATTGGCGGACGGATTGGCTATCTGCCCGGAAAACGTGGAAAGCCAAAATCCAGGGGATATAGTAGAGGTTGTGATGACTTCATGGCCTGAGGAATTTATATAAATCAGCTATCGTTTTACACCTCAAATACCATGTGGGCAATACGAATAACTTTCCAAAGCCTGATTTAATTTGGTAATGCAGTTTATAATGTTCGGCGATTCGAAATGTATTAAGGAGACAGAGTATGAGTAGGGCCCTTGCTTACTTCAAAGGGAAAGTAGTTCCAATAGAAGATGCAAACGTGAATGTTATGACACACGCGTTGCATTATGGAACCGCAGTTTTTGAAGGAATTCGGGGTAACTGGAACCCTTCAGTGGAAAAACTTTTTATTTTCAGAATTCGAGAGCATTACGAAAGACTGTTGCAAGGATGTCAAATGTTAATGCTTGGTATACCCTACTCTGCAGATGAACTTTGCGATATTACAATCGATCTAGTGAAGCAATGTGGATACAAGCAAGACTTATACATACGTCCACTTGCATATAAAAGTGAGGAATTAGTCGCAAACCTTAAACTTCAAGAAGTATCCAGTGACTTTACTTTGATTATGGTTCCTTTCGGTGAATATCTGGAAACAGATGGGGCACTGAAGTGCTGCACATCATCTTGGAGAAGAGTGGATGACACCAATGTTCCACCAAGACTTAAAATTTCGGGTACCTATGTAAATGGAATTTTAGCCAAGACTGAAGCTACCTTAGCTGGATTTGATGAAGCAATAATGCTTACGCAAGATGGATTTGTTTCCGAGGGATCTGGAGAAAATCTGTTCATGATAAATGACGGTGTAATAATTACACCACCTGTCTCGGACAACAATTTGACGGGCATTACTCGCGACTCTGCGATGGAAATAGCAAAAAGGGAACTTGGTATTGAGGTAATAGAAGCTAGGATCAGGAGAAGTGAACTGTATTTTGCTGATGAAGTATTCCTGACGGGTACGGCAGCACACATACAAGCTGTTGGAACATTGGACAATCGGAAGATTGGAAGTGGAGAAAGTGGTCCTATCACTGACAAAATAAACGAAATCTATCAAATGGCAATCCGCGGACAAAATCCTGACTACATGGATTGGTGTACCGCAGTGAATATATAGATTAAAGTCCGCTCCACAAACGGGGTCTGCTATGACTTTTAGTTTCGCTTTAGACTATTTCATATGCGTATTCATATGTTGTAATGCTGTTCTCCAGTTAGCTGCACACAGAGCCGACCTATCTATGCTGAAAATAATCAGGAATACCAAGCTAACCTATTTGATATCCACTGGATTAATTTTTTTCTCAGCTTATCTTTTCTTCACTACAGACAATCGAATAATAAATGACTTTGAAGGCGGTCTTGACGCAAACCAACAGGCTGTAACCTTTTTTCTATCGGCTTTATGTTCTTTCTTCGTTACAGGTTTAGTGGCCTCCGCTTTCAACTCCTCTAAACACAAGCAATTCACCCAAAATATAGGAGGGTTGGCTACCTACCGCAACTACAGATTAATTGAGTCACTGAACAAGAAATGGATGAATTTAAAAGAATAGATAATCAAATCTTTGAAATCCTCAACGGCCTGACAGGTCAATACCCGTCATTGGATACTTTGTTTAAAACACTTGCCAGTGATTATTTTGTCCCAGTAGGACTAGGGATGGTTCTTTTTTTTCTTTGGTTTTGCAGTCCGAGCATAACAAATCGAATATCAAGCCAAAAAATAGTGTTAATATCAATCATACACATGGCTTTGTCGAGCTCTATCGTATTAGCAATTAACCAGTTTGTATTTGTGGATCGACCATTCGTAAATTACGAGATCTCTCCACTGTTTTACCCCCCCACCGACTCTTCCTTTCCATCAAATCCAGCCGCTGGTATTTTTTCAATAGTTATACAATTTACCAAAACAAAATCAACTAAACTCCTAACTCTTGTCGTCATACTCTTTCTAGCTATGTCGATTTGTCGCATATGCGTCGGAGTACATTACCCTTCTGATATTCTTGGAGGATGCTCACTCGCCATTGTATGTACCCCCATAATTGCATTTCTGGCAAAAAAAACCGATCCTTTGCAAAATCTATTCCTAAGAAAATTAAGAATGTATAACCTTGCCTAAAAGTTCTGCACGATTAGCGTAATCGAAAAAGTCGCGAGCCCTAGATAAATCAGGAAGCCGACAACGTCGGTAACGGTAGTAACAACAACCGCTGAGGCAAGGGCTGGATCAATTTTCATTGCCTTGAGACATAGTGGAAGAACAACACCACTAACACCTGCTATAACCAAATTACCTAACATTGCTAATCCCACTACCAAGGCTAAATATTCGTTACCATGCCAGAAAAATGCCACCACTCCCGCAAGTATCCCCAGCAATAGTCCATGTACCAGGCCCAATGTAAATTCTTTTAGTAACAATTGTTTTGTATTTGCGCTGCTAATCTCTCCAAGAGCCATAGAGCGAACCACTAATGTAAGCGTTTGTGTCCCTACTATCCCGCCCTGTCCAGCAATAACAGGTAGAAAAACCGCCAATGTAACGACTTGAGCTAAGGTAGATTGAAAAAGAGTGATAACTAACGCTGCTACCCCGGCTGTTGCCAAATTGACACAAAGCCAAGGAAGGCGTCCCCTGACCGATTGCCAAAAAGGACCAAGGATTTTTTCTTCATCACCCACCCCTACCATTCTATACATATCCTCAGTCGCTTCTTCCTGCAAAACGAAGATCATGTCCTCAATTTTGACTATTCCTGCCAAAGTACCATCTGGTTCGGTCACAGGAAGAGTCAGCAAGTTATATCTCTCCATTAATCGAGCACACTCCTCCTGATCAGTGTCAGTGGAGACTGATATGACATTAGGGAACATGACATTAGAAATAGTTTCAGAAGGATCTGCAGTGACCAATCTCGATAAATTTAGTCCGCCTTTTAGAACATTTCCAGAATCTACAACGAAAATATAGGAAACTTCCTTTGCCTCCGAGCTTTTAGACACTTCCCGAACGAGAGTCATAGCTTCAGAAACTTTCATCGACTCTAACAATGACAGAAACTCCGGAGACATAAGACCACCCGCGTCATCATCTTCGTAGTCAACAAGTGAAGCTACTTCCTCTGCCTCTTTCATAGAGAAAATAATTTCCTCCCTTTGATCAGAAGGGAGTTCACGTAGAACATCTGCGGCTTTCTCTGGCCTAGTTTCATCCAGCAACTGAGCAAGATGGTAGAGTTCTATATCTTCTGAAATTTTCACTACATCATTTGGTGTAAGTTCCTCAACTACAAGTCCAATTTTCCGTGGGGAAAGGTTAGATAGTAGTTCAACTTGGTATTCTTTATCTAGCCTACCCATAACATCTACTTGGTCCGGAGGAAGCAGGGAGGCGAAACTTTCCATGGCATCTTTGTATGAATCTTCCCTAATAAAATCGGCTATTTTTACAGCCACAGCATCTACTTCATTAGGAGTTCCAAGTATTCGGGCTTGACCATTTTTTTTTGAAATTACCATCTGGGAAAAACCCAATCCATCTCAATAGAAACAAATCTCAATAAAATCCTTTATAAGTGCGCCGAAAAAGATTACTTGGGTTACTCATGTAAATAAAAGCAAAAAAAAGACCTAAATTTGGGGAAACCTGTAAATCTGTGAGAAGAATGATGTCGAAATTAAATAGGCTTTAGATCACCAATATTTAAACCCTCCGCGGGGTAAAATTTACCCGCCTTTAATTCAGATATTAAGGCCGCTTGATCTGTTATCTGGTTCTCAAAAACGGTAAGACTTTTCCCGATACCCTGAACTGAATGAGAATCACTACCTCCAGTACCATTAATACCAAGGTGATTGGCGATCTCACCTGTAAAACGATTCTCCCTTTCACTATTGGCACCATTAGTAACTTCAATGAGGTCTACAAATGAAAAAAGGTCGTGCTCACTCGCCTCTTCGACATTATTGGGCTGATAGGACCATTCCCGATACAACAAATTGACATTAAAGGGAGGCGCATTAAAAAAATTTCGAAGGGGGTGAGCAGATATCAGCAGACCGCCGACCTCATCTACAACCTCTCGTAACACGTCAATCTTGTGAATTCCTGGTGCATGCGATCTGAGTCCAATAGCAATGACATGCCCCATGTTGGTTGTGACCTCTAACGCAGGAATCACCGTAAGATTTGATGCTCCAAACTCTTGATCTACCAAATCGTCGCTCCAACCACCACCATGTTCCGCAAGACAAACACCATTCAACCCAATCCTCTCTGCTTCACCAATTAACTGGCTGGGAGACAGGCTACTATCACTACTCCCTCTTACTGTATGAACATGTAAATCAAACGTGAACAATTTTAATCCTCAAACAAATATTTAATTTTATTTGCAGAAAGTTTAGGCGTCAAAGTCTTTAAATAGCCAAGTATGGGATTAACCAGCCAAAAGACAACATAAAACTCAGCATTGCTCCGAGAATCAACGAACGTATACCTCGCGCTAAATATAATAGTGGAGTAAACAATACTACGGATAATAAAAGTATCATCACAGAATAAAATAGATTCGGACTCAGCAATCCAGATTCAGGATATGCTTTTTCAAAAATAGCAAAAATGTAGGAAAACATAACACCTAATCCAACTGCTGTTGGGTTAATGAGGATAATGAAAGGGAATATAATTTTTGAGGGAGCTTGATTGTTTAAAAGATTGGTAACAAAAAGTGAGCCTCTTTTGTAGAGCATAAAAAAAGACAAACAAAACCAGGTAATCCAAACTGACGCCAATAATAGTCCGACTGCGGCACCCGCGATGAGGTAATTCACTTAATCGCCGAACCTACATCACAGGTTTGTACAACAAAAGAACGGATTTTATATTTGTGTTGAAGCAAAATCTTTAAAATCCCAGCCGTCCCAAGATCTTTTATTGGGATAAATAGTCCCGGACCACTTCCGGACAAAAACACTTCTCTTGCTCCACAGTCTTTAATCGAATCGACAATCCCCATAAGCTTTGGATGAGTCTTAATTGCAATTTCCTGAAAGACATTGAACAAAAGCTGACTTGGTGCATCTCCACCTTGTCTTATTCTTGCCTCTAACTTTCTGGAAAGACCTCCCTTTGTGAAATCCAGAGGAGTTAGAAGTGAGTACATTTCAGCAGTCTTGTTCTCTAGTTCCATATCAGGTGAAACCAACAGAAAGACAGAGTTTTTAGAGAATGGTATAGGCCTGACAATTTCTCCACGTCCGGACACAAAAGCCGTTCCTCCCTCTATGAAGAAAGGAACATCGGATCCTACTTCAGAGGCTATATCCCTTAAAGAGTCATTGCTTAAGTTCAAATCCCACAGATTATTTAATAGGACTAATACAGCAGCGGCATCGCTACTGCCCCCTCCGAACCCGGAGGCTATGGGTATGCCTTTTACAATCTTAATTGAGGCTCCACGTTTGATCTCGCCGACCTTTTGTAAAAGTCGTGCAGCATGAAACGCAATATTTTCTTCTCCCTGAATATTTGGGGAATCACATGAAACGCTCAGGTCAGATGAGATCTCAACCTCTATCTCATCTTTGATGTTAACTGACCTAATCACACTTCGAATTTCGTGATAGCCATCATCTCTTCTACCTAATACCTCAAGACTTAGATTTATCTTTCCGAAGGCATAGGCTTTGTGTTTTTTCATATTGTTATTATAGGTTTATCTAAATAAGAGACGAGTCTTTCTGTGTTGAAACAAGATTAAATAATCTGATCCACTCTAAGACCGAAATTGTTTCAGGTCTCCTGACCGAATCTATATTTGATTCAGTTAGCATTTTGTCTACGTCGGAAGGCACAAGTTTAAGTCCGTGAGCTAATGAATTCCGTATTTGTTTTCGAGGGGAGGAAAATCCAGAAATAATAAATTGAAAATATCTGGCCGCTCTATCTGGGCTAACCAACGGCCTGTCGAGCCTGGATAAGCGAATCACAGAAGACATTACCTTAGGTGCAGGCCGAAAAGACGAAGGTTTAACAGTAAACAGCATGCTTGATTCCACAAAGGCTCCTAAAAAAGCTCCCATAATACTCAACTTTCCTGATGCATTTATGATGTTCTCAGCTACTTCCCTTTGCAACATAACAACCGACAACCTTGGTGGGCATATTCCAGACAAAAACTTCCTGAGGATCCTTCCTCCCACGTTGTAAGGCAAGTTAGAAATAAGTTTGTAATCTTCACCGACACCAAAAATAGTAGACAGGTCTAGTTCAAGAGCATCTTTGTTAATAATTTCAAATTTTCGAACAGCAGAAATCTCTGACAATGGCCCACTTACGAGATCTACATCAATCTCAACCGCTACCAAATTTACGTCTAAATCGGCCAACATAGAAGTCATGTGACCTCTTCCTGGACCGATTTCCAGGACATTCTCTCCATCTACCAAATCTGCT
>CAYFIW010000011.1:0-22165 GCA_964343265.1 uncultured Dehalococcoidia bacterium
GGGTTCGAACCCTGCCGCTCCTGCCATATGCGCGTCAATCTACTTGCAATATTACTACAGCTATCTTCGTGAGACACCAGATCCTCGAGCCGCTACAGAGACGCCCCTTGCTACAGCTCTGACGACAGTCTTATCAAATATCGAAGGTACGACGTATTCACTACTCAATAATCTATCCGGAACCCGAGAAGCTATAGCCTCTGCCGCAGCAATTTTCATTTGGTCGTTAATTTCTTTAGCCCTGGATTGAAGTACCCCTTTAAACATACCCGGAAAACACAAAGCATTATTTACCTGGTTAGGATAATCAGAACGGCCCGTAGCCATAACTTTCACATATGGCTGAGCCTCCTCTGGCCAAACTTCAGGATCAGGATTAGACATAGCTAAAACAATAGGATCCTTCTTCATCGTTCTAATGTTTTCTACTGATATAACTCCAGGAGCAGACAGACCTATGAAAACATCAGCATCTAAAATAGCCTCCTCTATACCACCTTTTAAATTGGTAGGATTGGTTCGTTTCGCATAGGTTGCCCAGGCTGTTTGATCACCATAATTTTTATCGCAATGTATTATCCCATCTTTATCGACTCCGATAATGGTGGTAGCACCTGATTTAATTAACAGATTAGTAGTAGCAATCCCCGCCGCCCCTATCCCAACAATTACAATCTTTATATCTTCCATATTTTTTTCAACAACTTTTAATGCATTAAGCAGTGCAGCTAAAACAACAACCGCTGTTCCATGTTGATCGTCATGAAATACTGGAATATCTAATTCATCAGTCAATCGTTTTTCTATTTCAAAGCAACGTGGAGCAGCTATATCTTCTAAATTTATCCCTCCAAATCCAGGGGATAAATGCTTTACAGTCTTTACTATTTCATCTGTATCATTCGTGTCCAATACTATGGGCCAAGCGTCAATCCCGGCTAGTTCTTTCAATAATTGAGCTTTGCCTTCCATTACTGGAAGAGCAGCACCCGGACCAATATCTCCTAGGCCCAACACCGCGGACCCATCAGTTACTACGGCAACCGTATTTCCTTTACTCGTCAGTGTCCAAAGAGAATCAGGATTTTCATGGATAGCGGAACTTACACGGGCAACACCAGGGGTATATACGATAGAAATATCGTTACGTGTTTTAATGGGCATCTTGCTATTCATCTCTATCTTCCCACCAAGATGTCTTAAGAACACTTCGTCAGAGACATTAATTATTCTCACGCCATCGATCTCTGTAATGGCTTTTACTATCTCTTTCGAGTGTTCTTCGTCACGAGCATTAATCGTAATATCACGAACCATAACGTCTCTCGCAGCATCCGCGATGTCCATAGCACCAAGGTCACCTCCGGCAACCCCAATAACTGAAGTTATCTGAGCCAGCATGCCGATTTCGTTTGCATACTCAGCCCTAACAGTGAAACTATGTGCTATATTCGGCTGTATAGAAGCCATTAATCAGTCCCTCGAGCAATTTGAACGCCCATGAATAAGTCTTCAATAGGCATTTTGTATCAAGTTTGGACCTAGTTCAATCTAAAAACACTTGATAATTCTACGCGTTATGAAATAGTCACAAGATTAACTATAAATATCCAGTATTATCGATAAATCTAATATTCTTCTCTAATGTTGCAAAATATATATTGCTTGCCCTATTATTGCACCATGAAGTTCACCGCTATATGTAAAACGATCTGTTGTTGTATCCCACATTAAAATTTTGTCGGGGCGGTAAACTTAACAGAGCATTTAAACAAGTAACCCCGAGAGGGGTTTTTTTATTTAACGGAGATAAATATGGCTTTGCAAATTGGAGACCAAGCACCAAATTTCACTGCAAATACGACGATTGGGAAAATAGATTTTCATGAATGGTTAGGTGATAGTTGGGGTGTATTTATGTCGCATCCTGCTGACTTTACACCCGTCTGTACCACCGAGATAGGAAGGGTAGCAAATTTAAAATCTGAGTTTGAAAAGAGGAACGCAAAACCTCTAGTAGTAAGTGTAGGAACCAAAGAGGGACTTACTCCAATCGAATCCCACACTGAATGGATAAAAGACGTTAATGAAACTCAAAACGCTAACGTTGAATTTCCACTGGTTGAAGATCCTGGCAAAGAAATTGCTAATGCATATGGGATGATACATCCAAACGCAAATGACACGCTTACTGTACGATCAGTATTCATAATTGGTCCTGACAAGGCCGTAAAACTTATTATTTCATACCCTGCCTCTACGGGGCGCAATTTCATCGAGATTATGAGGGTTTTAGATTCCCTTCAACTGACCGCAAACCACCAAGTTGCCACTCCGGCAGATTGGACTAATGGTGATGATTGTATTGTCGTGCCTGCTGTTGCCACTGAAGATATCCCCGGTAAATTCCCTAAAGGGCACACCATCATAAAGGAATATCTAAGGACGACACCTCAACCCAATATATAGAGCTAAATCATTAAACTTGGGTAGAACAGGGTGATTCTACCCAAGTTTAATTCTCCAGAAAATTACGACTCCTAATATAGATGCCCCTGATAATTGCGAACATTCATAATTAGGGGATAAGATCTCGATTGTCTTAACCAAAACATCAAAGCATTTATCCTTCAGA
Organism: uncultured Dehalococcoidia bacterium; assembly: GCA_964343265.1. Lineage (GTDB taxonomy): Bacteria > Chloroflexota > Dehalococcoidia > Lucifugimonadales > UBA826 > CAYFIW01. Next base: position 2,636 of record CAYFIW010000011.1, read on the forward strand.
ATGTAACAGGAGAGAAAGCATGTCATTGAAATGGGGAATTATAGGAATGGGTGACATTGCTGATAAAGTGATGGCACCAGCTATGCACTCCGCCAGTGACCACGAATTGATTGCCATTATGCGTAGAAATGAGTATGAACTCAGTCAACTTGCGAAAAAACACGGAATACAGAAGACGTACACTCGTGTGGAAGATATTTTAAATGATTCAGACATAGACGCCGTTTATATAGCGACACCAGTCAATGCCCATAAGGACCAGACAATTCAAGCGGCACGGAAAGGTAAACACATTCTCTGCGAAAAACCTATGGCAATGAATCCTAGTGAAAGCAACGAAATGATCAATGCTTGCAGTACCAATAACGTGGGCCTGATGCTTTGTTATTACCAAAGGTTCAATAAACGACATCAAAAAATACGCGAACTCATTCAAAGAAATGAAATTGGTCAAATAACTGCTGTCCGATTAAATAATTCTGGTTTCTTACCCGATTCTCCTGATTCCTGGCGGCAGGACCCCGCAATAAGCGGGGGTGGCAATATCATGGACGTGGGTAGTCACTGTGTTGACCTACTTAGATATTTATTTGGCGATGTATTGTCAGTAAACGCGCTAGTTAACACTCTTGCTTTCCAATACGAAGTTGATGACACCGCCACCATGTTATTAGAGTTGACCGATTCAGTTCATGCCGTAATAAGTACGCATTGGAGCACCTTAATACCGAGATCCGAAGAGGCTTCAGTACTGAGTATCTACGGTACTGAGGGGACTATAATATCCACACCTATGGCTGACAAGTTTTCGAAGGGATCGCTAAAAGTATTTAAAAACAATCAGGAAACTGAATATAAATATGAGAGTAGTACTCACGTACAAATGTTAGATGCCTTTGCCGTTGGTCTTGAAAACGAAAATCACATGCCCATTTCCGGAACAGATGGATTGATAGTATCAAAAGTTATAGATGCCGCCTACAGGTCAGCACTTGAAGGTAAAAGGGTAATGATTTAGAAAGAATTTCAATTTTGATCGTTGCCGAACCAGGTTAAATCCGTCACACCACGGATAAAATTGCTAATGAACTCAAGAGCAGTACTATACCTAATACCTGACTATAGGAAAGTCTTTCCTTGAACAACAATACTCCTGCAAAAATTGGTATCACAGGATATGTCGTATGAGCAACTGATACAATCCCTATCGAACCCAATTCCGCGCCTCTCGAGAACAGGAAAAAAGCTCCTATTTTCATAGAAGAAGTCATAAGCAGTAATCCTATGATTTTGATATTCAATTTTTGCCAAGGTATTTCTCCTTTATAGAACGAAATCGGTACAAACCCAAATATAGAAAACATCATCGGAAAGTAAACACCGAGAAACCAACCCACCTCTTTGGATATCGCGCCCTGCACAAAAAATTGGGCACCTATGATCAAAGTAGCAAAAAAACCTAGTACGATACCAATCCCTAGGTTAGAAGAAGCCAAGTTAATTTTCCCTGGTTTAAAAACTGTAATCACAGCTCCAATTAAAGCAACACTGATCACAGCAACTTGAGAAAAAGTTAGTCTCTCATCCAAAAACAAATATGCTAATCCCAGCGACACTACAGAAAACAATGTTGTGAGAGGTGCAATGACTGATACTGGGCCAATTTGCAAGGATCGTATTAAAAAAAGATAACTCAGGAGATTTATAAATGCCAGGAGTATCAAAATATTCCAATATTTAAATACTATTTCAAAGCCAGGGCCATTTAGTAGAAAATATGGAGTTACTATTAAGACCGCAAATGATTTTTCCCAAAGGCCAGTGCTTATTAAGCCTATTTTTCTTGCCAGTCCTATAGTAATGAGGTCTGCAATTCCAATGCTAATAGCGCTGAGAACACCAAAAACTATACTTATGACAATCGTGTTATCCAATTATCACGTAAATCACATCCGAATTTGCCTGTGGAATATTTTTATAAATTTAAATCCCTTAAGTAATAGCTCAATGATGGTGAGTAGCAGATCTTTCCGGTTTTTTTAATTTTACAAATGCTAAAATTAAGGCTCCCGACAACATCAGTAATGACACAAAATAAAAAACATACTGCATTGAATAATTATCATAAAGAAACCCAGCAATTATTGGGGCTATAGCACTCAGCAAAAATTTGGCGAATGAAATTACACCGAGCGTAGTAGTTGCAACTCCTTCGCCTACTTCATCTAGAGCTGCAGCAGTTAAGATCGGCTGGTCACTATAAAAAAATGTGCCGAGTAACGCTATGAGCAAAATCAAAATAAATCCATCATCGAATGAAGACATTAGAAACACGACAACAGATAAGAAAACCATCCCTGGTAGAAGCACAACTTTCCGGCCATATTTATCTGACAGATATCCCATTAGGGGAGTAAACACGATTCCGACCGCCACAAGCAAACCTAAATATGCACCCCGCCTAAATACGCTCAGCTCTAAGTCATTATCAAAATAGGATGGCAGAAAAGTGATAAGGGCCACAAACGCCATACCACGTATGCCTCCGACTAGAGTAATAATCCATACGATGGGATTCTTAAGGATCGCTTTGGTTTGACTCAGTTGTCGTTGACCTGATTTCTCGTGACTTTCAAGGGTCGAGTTAGACCCAATATTTTTGAAAGCCCAGTACACCAAAAAAGCGATAAATATTGGTACAACTGCGTATATAGTTAAAATGTCTTTCCATGCCAAGTAACCTAATAGAAATCCCGTAGCAACCGGACTAATGGCATCTCCTATGTTGCCTCCAATCCCATGAAAAGAAAGTGCAGTACCCCTTCTATGCGAGTAATGATGAGACAAAGAGGCCATCGCAGGTAGATGCCAAAGCGAGGCGGCAGTAGCAACTAACCCCACCCCCAATAGAAGTAACGGAAACACGGGTGCTTGCCCAACAACCAACCAACCAAGCCCAAACCCTCCCATACACATCGCCAAGATCAATCCCCAATGCTTTCTCAAAGCATCGGCGATGACCCCTCCAGGCAACGTGACAACTCCAGAAACCAACTCTCTAGTTGTCGAAATAGACCCCACAGCAACTTTACTTAATGAAAACGTAGATTCTATTTCAGGTAATAAAACGATGAAAGATTGTAAAAACCAGTGGAATACCCCGTGTCCACTAGTTAATCCTGCTACAACAAAGTTACCTTTTCCCCTGATACCAGACGATTCATGTCCATTGTGCCCGTGACCTCCATGGTGCATATCGTCATCATGGTGATTTCCATGTGAATGATCTGTATGCTTTGCGTTATGATCTGCCATGACGATCTCCCTTGATATTAGAACCCGTAATGTATAGCACATTTTCGATTAACTTGGAGAGCAAATTTATAAAATAAACGGTTGATCTATTTTAAGAATAACGGAAACCCACTTATTTTTAAAAACCAAAATAGATTCGAGCTTAGAAAATGGAGGACCACAATGAAAATAGGAATATCCACCCCATTACCAGCTTATAAAGTGACTGCCGCCTTCATAGCCTCAACTGCGGAAACCTTGGGTTTCGAATCAATATGGTATGCCGAACATCCGGTTATACCTGTCAAATCCTCAAGTAGATTCCCTGGTTCAGATGACGGCCTGATTCCATGGACATATTCACATTTTGTAGATCCCTATATTGCTCTCGCTCAAGCTTCAGGGGCTACCACCACCATAAAGCTTGGCACGGGAATAACCCTGATACCTGAACGAAACCCATTAGTACTGGCCAAAACTGTCTCAACATTAGACCTATTTAGTAACGGTAGATTCATAATGGGCGTGGGTACAGGTTGGCTTAAGGAGGAAACCGAACTGATGGGTGGAGATTTTGAACATCGCTGGAGCCAAACAAAAGAATCTCTGCTTGCTCTAAAGGAACTTTGGACAAAAGACGAAGCCGAATATCATGGAAAATACTATGATTTCCCACCCGTGAAAATGTTTCCAAAACCTCATCAAAAACCTCATCCCCCGATATTAATAGGAGGAATGGCCAAAAATGTTTTGAAGAGGATAGCTGAAGTGGGCGATGGTTGGTTACCTAACAGAGTAACCCCCCAAGAAATAGAATCTAGCAGGAAAAGACTTGATGCTTTAGCTAATGAAAAAGGTCGTAATCCTAATGATATTACTATAAGTGTTTACGGTCAGGTCCCTGATTCTCAGATTGTAGGAGATCTATTTAACGCTGGTGCGGATAGAGTAATAGTCAGACCTGATTTGAAGGAAACAGAATTAGAAGTTACGAGAGAACTTCAGAGAATAGCATCAGAAGTACTCTAAATATTGAACAGCCTTTGGAGAAAGCCCAAATGACAATCTCAACAAACACGATCCTTTACGAAAAACGAAACGGAGTTGGGTACATAACCCTCAACAGACCTGATTCTCTGAACGCTCTTAGTAAAGAACTAAGTTCGGGCCTTAGAGAAGCTCTTGCGGAAGTGAGAGATGATCCTGAAGTTATACTGGGAGTTTTAACCGGCGCAGGAGGTCGCGCATTTTCTGCCGGAATGGATTTGAAAGAAAGGGCTATGTTGGATGCAAAAGGTGAAAAAGAACAACTAGATCCCAGAGGGTCGAGCTCATTTATTGACATGGGAGTCTATAAACCACTTATAGCAGCCATAGATGGTTTTTGCGTCGCTGGTGGACTGGAAGTGTCTTTGCAATGCGACATTAGAATTGCTACGAAGAAATCTGAATTTGGATTGCCGGAACCACGATGGAGCATCCTCGCAGGATACGGATTACATAACCTCAACCGCATGATACCGCTTGGCGAATCCCTGTATATGCAATTAACTGGAAGTCGAATCAATTCTGAAAGAGCATACAACATAGGACTTATACAGGAAGTTGTAGAAGATAGGGAAGAACTGTTCTCTTGTGTGGATAGAATTGCCGAAGAAATTAAGCTATGTGCTCCCCTAGCAGTACAAGCGATAAAACAAATAGTTTATCTTGGAAGAAATCTTCCGGTTGAGTACTCGCAAAAACTCACGATTCCCATATCTCAAAGAATCTCTGGTACAGAAGACTCTATTGAGGGTCCCAAGGCATTTTCGGAAAAACGAAAACCAAAATGGAAGATGAAATAACTCACTAAATAATCAAATGGAATTAGAATGCCTTCCGATCACTTCCAATCTGGTGATCAAATCTTATTCCGAATGTGTTTTCGACTATGTATTCAGACTCTTCCCATAATCGCGATGCCATAACTGTATCTTTTGCATTATCGGATGGATTACTTAAATTACAATCGACAAAATATTTGCCCGTCACGCCTTCAATAGCAAGGTTCGTTGCTACGTAACACTGAGTCGCCGCACCTTGGTGGACATTCTTAAAGAAAAGCCCATCCACTAACCTTGCAGCATGCCGCATAAAAGGATTGTAGTTACGAAGGAGATTGGTCCGTATTACGCCAGGATGTACAGCATTAGAAGTCAATCCATAAGAAGAATATTTTTGAGAAAATTCATTAGAAAATAATATGTTGGCTAATTTTGAATGACCATACGCCCTGTGAGGATCATAACTGTTCTCCCCGGAAAAATTTCCGAATTCTATACCTTCTTTCGGCGCAAGAACTTTGTGAGCTACACTGGATACCACCACTATCCTGGCTTTTTCATTCAATAAATCAATTAAAGAATTTACTAATATAAAGTGTCCAATATGATTAGTTAAAAATTGGAGTTCAAGACCATATTTTTTAATTAAATCTGGAACTGCCATAATGCCTGCGTTACAGATAACGATATCGATTTTGTGTCCACTTGATTTTATGATACCTACACAGCTAACAATCGAGTCTGGTTCAGACAATTCACATTCTAGGGGTATGTAATTATTGTTCATTAAATGAGAAATTGAGTCCGATTTGGCCTGAGTTCGAGACAAGCCCAAAACACAAGCTCCGCGTGCAGACATAACCTCAGCGGTTTCAAGTCCAATCCCCGAATTAACACCGGTAATTAAGACTCTTTTACCTGTCAGATCTAGTCCTTCTGTTGCCTCTTCAGCAGTAGTTGAAAAGCCTAGTCCATTAAGACCTTTTCTTTTAAAAACCGATAAAAATGGCATTCTATATTCCTTTGCGGAAATTAGCCTGACGGGACAATATTTGCAAATAATGTTCTATCTTTCGTACTCCCATATATCTCGTGCCCCGACATCCACGCCTCCATCTACCGAAATATTCTGCCCAGTAATCCACGATGATTCGTCTGATGCTAAAAACAAAGAAGAATATGCAATATCTTGTGGATAGCCTGTTCTTAGCAAGGTTGCTTCAGGCGGAAGTATTTTTCCATCATCTAAGGGACCCCTAAACAAACCAGCGGCTATGCTGTTCACGCGTATATTTTCACTGTGTAGCTCTCTTGCCAAATTTTTAGTCAGGCCTACGATTGCGCTTTTCGCCGCACCATACGCAGAATTACCTTCCTGTCTCACACTGAAACTCGCGGCTACAGCAACGATAGAGCCTCCGCCCTGATTTTTCATAATTGGTCTCGCCAGGTGGGATAAATGGTAAAGACTATTCACAGTATTAGAAATAGTCTGACTGAAAAATTCTTCATCAACATCCTGTAGTTTCCTTGAAGGATCGAAGTTCCCTCCGGCAGCCGAGTAAATAATGTCTAACCGTCCAAATTCTTCAACGGCTTTATCTATTGCAGCTTTAGCTTGATCTCTAATTGACACATCAGCTGGCACAATTATGGAAGTTCCTCCTAATTTCTTTATTTGCTCCGATGTCTCTTTGAGCCTATCTTCCGTTCTGGCCGTGAGGACAACATTAGCTCCCTCTTGAGCGAATAGTTTCGCGGTGGCTCTTCCCATACCTTGTCCGATACCAGTCATCAAGGCAACCTTGTTATCTAATCTCATCTCAACTCCTGAATTTATTTATTGATATTTAACAATCATATTCTAGCCTGATGTTAAACTGTCCGAATATTGAAATAAAATAATATTCATATACATAAACTTTTTATGATGCCCCGGTTACATGCTTTAAGAGGTAATTTAATTGGTAGATCTAAATAAAATCAAAGTCCTTGCATGGGATATAGGTGGAACTGTATTTAATTGGCGAGGAACAATTCAAAAAGAATTGGAATCAATCTCCAAAAAACAAGACATAGAACTAGATGTATTTGAATTTGCCAGTGAATGGCGATACGGAATGTTCGATATGCTTGCGAAAGTTCGAAGCGGTGACATACCTAGAATGAATGCTGATCAAATTCACAGGAAAGTACTAGGCGATGTCATAGATTCAAAAGGTGATTTGTCATTGTCAGAATCTGAACGAGATGATCTAAACAATGTCTGGCACAGATTGGAAGCATGGGATGATGCTCCAGAAGCCATTGAGAGGCTTAGAAGTAAATACACCGTGGTCCCTCTGACTGTATTGAGTTGGGCGATAGGGGTAGATTGTTCAAAGTTTAACGGCATTAGTTGGGATGGCATGATATCTTGTGAATTTTTGAGGCAATATAAGCCAGATCCTGGTTCGTATCTGCATGCAGCAGAACTATTGAGAGTTTCTCCAGATGAAATAATGATGTGCGCAGCCCACACAAATGACTTGGTAGCTGCAAAAAAGGCAGGTTTTAAAACAGCGTTTGTATACAGGGAAATGGAGAAAGCACGAAATATTACAAACAACACGTTCTCTGAAGAGCCAACCGTACCTTTAGAATTTTTCGACGTACACGGAAAAGATTTCAATGAACTGGCAAACAAATTACTAGCCTAGCAATGTAGTGAATTGCAACCAGACGAGCCCATAAAAAATTATATTGTTAGAGTTTTATGGCTCTGAAAGAAACCATGCAACTATTAGTGTGCCGGGCACAAGGTTAGGCATTTTCCTACCACTACAACTTTGATTAGATGTTAAATTATCTTTGAAATCTTTGGAGTCGGCGATCAGATCTAGTCGATTATCCTCATATCTGGTTCTGCTTTGATTATATTTAGAAGCTTCAGAAACCGGGACCGCCGGATGTTCCGATGCTAAAGGTAGAATGCCACTTCGCCATCTACTTTCATTAGTGAGGTACAACACAAATGTTCCCGGAAGAGGTGGGGCGTCACCATTAAGTAGTTCCGTCTTTCCATAAAACCCTACCTTATCTATTAGAAAGGTACCTTTATATAAAGCGGAAATATATGAATTCGAAGAATTGTTCCATGGATTATCTATAATACGATCAAATTCCTCTATCCCAACCTCTCTTAAATCTCCAACGGCGTATTCTCGATTCTGATAATAAGATAAGTATGGACTTATTATCTGCTCCTCAGTAAATCCATCTTCATTCCTAACAAAAATAACCTCAACCCTTCCTGAATCACCTTCCTTAAATTCATAAGTAGAATAGTCATCACAATTCCAGACATCCTCCATTGAGAAAATTTCTACTTTCGATGCACTTTTGTATAGCTCCGGCAAAGCACTCGCTACGGTAATTTCTTCGTCCTCAGGAATTGCTGATGTCAACTTATCCATTGCTATCGATAAAAGGCTCATCCTATCTTCTAAGTCTTCCACGGTACGAGCAGTCTTTTCAAGAACTGGATCTAGGTCTTTCATCCTACCTTCGAGCTCTCTTATACTTTTCTCGGTGTCTTTTATGGACTTTGATGTCTCTTCAGTCGCTTCGTTAAGTTGAGCCATGTTTAAAACAGGTATCGGACTCGGCACGGCTTGAGGAGCAGTTACTTGTTGAGTTGAATTATCATTCAATCCGCCTATTTCCCCATCAGGACTTTTTTCTTCCCGTCCGCATGACAACGCAGATATTAAAATCAAGAATAGACAGGTCAAAAGTAATTTTTTTTCCATATATAAAACGTCCAAACAAGAACTTTCAAAAACAAAGACCCAATATCCAAATCATATTTTAATTCATGTCAAAATACATTTACACCAGCTTTAATCAAAACACTTTGATAGTAGAATGCCCACAGGATATGGAAGCCTGATTGGTATCTTTGCGAGGTCATTAATGTTAAACAACAATCTAAGGAAAAATCTCACGCCATGGATAGAAGATTACATGGGAATCTCTCTCTCAAAATTAAGTGATACAGAAGTTCCCATTTTTCTTACCAAGCGCCAAATAGGAAGCGGTGATGGGGAACGCAAAGACTTGATAGCCATTGAAATCGAAGGGAAACGAGGGCTGGTACTAAGCAATGAATCCCTATTACTAGAACTGGAAAGCCTAATTGATAGATTGGATCCAACGACAATATATTCATCTTATGGCTTCTTCGAAATGTCTAGAATAACCTTAGATTATGGAATTTCCGTATGGGGACCCGACTGGTTTTTATTCTGTGACAATGAAACAGTAAATACCCAAACAGACCCACGAGTCGAGCAAGTCGACAACATAGAGCTTTCAGCAGTCGACTATGGCGAATTCTGGCATTGCGATCCTCAAGCATTAACCGGTTTTGCAATTAGACAAGGAGAGAGTATCGCTGCATTAGCAACTCTTACAAAAAGAAATGAACCCGTATACGAAATCGGGATGGACGTATCCCAAAGTCAGCAGGGAACAGGATTGGGAAGAGCTGTAGTCTCATCAGCCGCACGATGGGTTTTAAAGAATGGGGACATACCCATGGCAGTTCTGAGCCCGTTCAATATTCCATCCATGAGAACTTTAACTTCATCTGGTCTAAGATACCTATTTCAAAGCATGAGCGGCGCCGCCGAAGAATTTAAAGTCCCTCCACAACCATTGGGCATGCCTCGCCCAAATACTAAGATGTACAACTTATACCCTGACTGGGCAATAAACCATCAAATACTACCCCAAAAAAAGAGATGACGCTCAGGGTTACTCACATCTTGATTTATTGGAATACAGCAACTACTTGGTCATCCAAACGCTCTAAAACTTCGCGATCGCTAGGCCTCGGAGAGAACATTATCTCCGATACTCCGGCTTCAATAAATTCTCCCACCCTGTCCACAATGTATTCTGCTGAGCCAGCTACAGTACCAGGTCCTACCTGTTCTATGAACTTATCTACCTCAGCCTGATCATTAGATAACTTAGTCGGCATAGAAATCGTGTAACTTATTTCTGAGGGATCACGGCCCCATTCTTCACAATGTCTATTAATTATATCTACCTTCCTCTTGTACAATTCGATGGACATGCCACCATATTGTCTTGAGTCCTCTCTTCCAACTGCGAACCCATCCAGATTCCAAACGTCACCATATCTTGCAAGAGTCCTCAAAGTTCTTCGTTCCCCCATTCCACCAACCATAATCGGAATATGAGGTTCCTGTACACATCCTGGAGACAAAGGTGCTTGATCCAACTTATAAAATTTTCCGTCAAAGTCTACTGGGTCATTAGAGGTGAACAACGCTCTTATAAGAGCACAAGCTTCTTCAAATCTATCTTGACGTTCTTTCATAGATGGATACTCCCATCCATAAGCCTCATGTTCGCGCTGAAACCAGGCCGCTCCTACACTAAGGGTAAATCTACCCTGTGAGACTTGATCTATGGTGGTCGCCATTTTCGCTACCAATGCAGGATTTCTATATGTATTTCCAGAAACCATATGCCCTAATCGAATTTTATTTGTCATACCAGCAGCAGCAGCCATCAACGTCCAGGCCTCAAACATTGGCTGATCCTCAGCGCCTTTCCACGCTGCAGGTGGTATGAAATGATCTGGGCACCATACGCTGTTCCAACGACCGGCATCCATTGAAATTATTGAATCTCTGATATCTTCCCAAGGGGAAGAATAACTGGAAATAGATACTCCGAATTTCATATTAGAATCCTCGAGATTTATTGTTTTCTTTAACGTCACCACAGTGTACATCAAAAAGCCACAAATCTTATTTTAAATTCGATCACATTGAACTAAAATTCGTGACAAATTAAGTTAAATTCACGTTCCTCATAATTGTCACTCAACGACATTTATATCGTAAATTTTCCTGGATTTTTCAATGAGTTTCATAGACTCGGGTTGAACGTTTTTAAGATCTAACGTTTTGCCCACTTCCTTAAATTTAATTGTTTGAGAATCGATTGCTTCCAGAGCGGAATGGTCTAATAGATTCGCCTTGCTTACATCGATCAAAACATGATCTGCACTGTAACGACTGGGATTCAAAATCTCCTTAAACTTTGAGGTGGAACCGAAAAATAAATTACCCTGTAATTCATAGACGTCTTCTTCGGAATTCACAGACTTTGAAGCACTCAATTCAATGTGTCGAGAAGATTTCCAGGCGTAAACCAGGGCCGCAAACAATACTCCTACTAAAACCGCTATTGCGAGGTCTTGAACAACTGTTACTCCAGTAACCAGAATAATAATGAAAGCATCTTCCCTTGGCACCCTCAAAAGCAGCTTTAGAGAAGGCCATGCAAAAGTTCCAATAACAACCATCATCATTATCCCTGTTAAGGCGGCGAGGGGAATCATTTCAATTAAACCTGAAAGGAAAAGAATGAAGGCTAGCAAAGCGACTGATGCCGTTAGTCCTGATAACCTTCCCCTGCCACCCGACTCCATGTTTATCATTGATTGGCCGATCATCGCACAGCCACCCATCGCCTTAAAAAATCCACATACTAAATTAGCTAATCCTTGACCGATACATTCCACATTTGGGTTTCCCTTTGTGTCAGTAATCTCGTCAATTAAGGTCAACGTGAGTAAACTCTCAACTAGCCCTATCCCCGCAAGGGTAAATGCGAAGGGTATTATTATCACCAAAGTTTCCCAGTTCAATACAACATCAGGAATGTGAAAGACTGGTAATCCTCCCGATACGCTAGCAAGGTCGCCGACTGACTTTGTATCAAGACTAAGGCCGATCGCCAAAAGAGACACTATGATTATAGATGCGAGTGGAGCTGGAATTAATTTACCAACACTTGGCAATTTCGGTATAACTACTATCAACACCATGGTCAATAGGGTAAGACCGAGCATTATAACCATCTCGGTGCCCTGCAACCAACCCCCAGAAAAGACTACATCAAGCGCACTATGGCCACCGGCATCCTTGGGTGAGGCATCACCCGAATCTAGATTATTAACGCCTTTGAATTGACCCAATTGAGCAAGAAAAATGACTATGGCTAGTCCGTTCACAAATCCCAGCATTACAGGATATGGAACTAATCTAATAAATTTTCCTAATTGCAATGTACCAGCCGCAATTTGGATTATTCCAGTAAGAACTATAGTTGCGAAAAGATATTCAACGCCATGCATAACAACGAGACCAACCATAACAACAGCCATGGCGCCAGTTGCTCCAGATATCATGCCACTACGACCACCAAAAACAGACGTTATGAAACCTACAAAGAATGCAGCATACAATCCAACGAGTGGTTCAACATGGGCTACAAAGGCAAATGCAATAGCCTCCGGAACGAGAGCTAGGGCTACGGTCAGGCCTGAGAGAATATCGTTTCTCTTATTGCCCGCGAAATGATATTCACTTGTAATGGATGAAATCTTGGCTTGAATCAACAGAAATTACGTTAACTTATAAATAATATTTATAAATTTTATAAGATAACTATCAAATAACCAATATCTAATTCATGAAAACTATATTATGAAATATAATACTTATTATTCGATTACTTCCAAGTAGGTTTTTAAAGCACATATTGACTACGTAACCACCTCACCTAGGAGAAACCTAACGTGTATTCCGGAAAAAGACTTTCCGGGGTGATTACATCGGGAATAATTTCTTGATCCACGGTGAAATCTATGAATCTAGCAATTCCATTTTTATCTTTACTAAATTCATATGGTAAAGGACTATCCTCTACGATTTCCTTCATACCAAGTATGTGATTATCTTGCTCAGAGAAAATAGTCTTGGAATCCATCTCTTCTAAATAAACGTCTCTCGCTGATTTGAACATCCCATGCAACTCTTCTGCTATCCAAGGGTGTTCTTCCAAAATTTGATCTTTAACCACCAGAAGGTGACTTATAGGATAAATCCCTGTTTCTCTATACCAATCTTTATCCAGATTCTTACAATCTTCAAAAAGTGGAACTACATCTGGTGAATTAATAGGGCTCGCCCCAATCAAGGCATCAACTTCACCAGACATCAACATTTCCTCAAGATCATTCTTTTCTGATGAAATTACGTTAGCTGGAGCACTGTATTCTTGAACATGCTCATCCCCTGATAAAACCCAAGTAACTTCTTCTAAATTCAGACCATAACGTGTTTTAAGGAGGGCTCTAGTCCAAACACCAGGGGTCAAAGTATAACTTCTCAACCCTACTCTTTTACCTGCCAGATCAGTAGGTTGCTCTATTCTAGATTTCTTATGACAAACGATCTGACCATGATAAAAAGCACGTGTAATAAATACAGGAATAGCTGTAAATTTCTTGCCGTAATATTTTGAACAGATGTAAGTTGAAAACGCCATTTCAGCGACGTCAAATTCTAAACCCCGAACCATCCTTCTAAAAACCATAGGTATCGGGGATATATCGATATGCTCAATTTCAAATCTGGGAGAAGAAATTGATTTATTAATGAGTGATTTTGTATATCCATAGGTACCTATAGCTGTAGTAATTTTCTCTTTTAACATATCCATCCCATAATTAAAATTTTGGTAGACTGAACGTTAATATAGCATCACCTTCTCACATCGACCTTGTCAACGAAAAACCACTAGCTTTTAAAATAATCCAGATTTAGTGATACTCGAGTGGGATAGTCAGCAAAATTATGGTAGGTCGTTATATGAAACGTAAAGGAGTTTCAAATATGAAAAGAATTAATAAGTGCATCGAACTATTAGAACAAAACCAGATAATATTTGCACTTACCGCCCAAGAATTAACATATGAATGTGGTTTAGAAATGTCCCAGACTTGGGCAGATCTAATCCAATACGATTTTGAACATCATCCTTTCGACACAGACGGCCTAGCGAAATTCATGAAAGGCCTAAAAGATGGGGGACCTACGCCAAGCGGTCATGCAACTCCCACAGTTATAACTACAGTGCCCTCAAATTGTATGACAGTGGATGAGGTCAGATACAACGCGTGGCAATTTAGGCACGTCCTGTCGACCGGTATACACGGAATACTACACACTCACGCAAGACAGGCTGATGCAGTCGCAACTTTTGTAGCAGCATCTCGTTACGTATTTCAAACTATTGGTCGAGATAAGGGACTTCCAGAAGGACTGCGAGGAGGTGGAGGTCAAAAGTACCCCGCAGATATCTGGGGGATAGACCCTGTTGAATATATGAACATTGCAGACCCTTGGCCACTAAATCCCAAAGGGGAAATCATGCTTGGGCTTAAAATAGAAGATAAATACTGTCTACCAGATGCAGATAACATAGCCGCGGTACCAGGATTATCTTTTTATGAGTGGGGCCCTGGTGATATGGGAATGTCCCACGGAGACCCAGACTCTCATGACCCTCCGTACAACAATGAGATGAACCGTGCCAAAGACATTGTAAAATCGGCCGGCGACAAATCTGGCTTGATCTTCCTTAGCAGCTGGGACGACTCATCAATGACAGATGAGGAACAAGCAAAGCATCTAATTAACGAAGAAAATGCTCGAATACTTCATGTGTCAGATCCTGAAATAGCCAACAAAATAAGAGAAGAGATGGGCAGAAAAATGCCCTGGTAATCAATAGCTGACATTAATAAGAGGAGTTAGTCAATTTTATATGAACAGATCCCCCTCTGAGCAACACGTAAATATATCCGATTATCAATGTGCAGTTTACGAATGGAAGGGAACTGGACCAACAGTTTTATTCTGTCACGCAACTGGGTTTCACGCTCGGGTATGGGACCAAGTGATACAAAAATTAGAAGGCGTTCATTGCGTTTCAGTAGATCTGCGAGGTCATGGTAAAAGCACGAAAACTCCACCTCCATACCCATGGGATTCTTTTGTTCCTGATATAGAAAAAATCACTGAAACCTTAGAACTCAGTAGAGTTATAGGTGTTGGTCATTCTATGGGAGGCCACGTGATCACAAAAGTGGCTGCTAGAAACCCGGACAAATTTGCAGGTCTCGTTTTGTGTGATCCCAGTCTTTTTTCATCTGATAGATATCGTTCGAAGTCAAAATCAGAACGTCTAGGTAACAATCATCCTGTTACGAAAAGGAGAAACAATTGGAATTCTCCTGAACAAATGTTTAACCGATTGAAAAATCATCCAAATTTTGGACGTTGGGAGGAAAGGGTATTAGAAGATTATTGTAATTACGGTCTACAGAAAACAGAAAATGGTGATTTCTCACTTTCATGCCCACCATCGGTGGAGGCGTCAATGTACGGTGCCTATATAGACCCAATAATTATTGAGGAAATAAGTGAATACAATCGACCCGTGAGAATCATCCTTGCAAAATCCAGGGAACCCAACCAATCATTTAGCAATTTTGGTCCGTCAGTGAGTCGAGAAGATCTTGAACATATTTTTCCAAGTGCGATTTCTAATCGATATGAGGATATGTCTCATTTTCTACCGATGGAAAACAGTCAGCTAGTCGCGGATGAAATCAAGTTACTTACAGGCTCAATTAATACCAAACGTCATTAGCTTTGACTAGGCTATTAAATTAGAGATTTCCTCTTCTATTTTACCTAGCTCCACGTACTCTTCTCGAGCTAAATGAAAACATCGTTTCAAATAAAGATCTGCTATGGAAGCGGAATTGTTTTCGAGACTTCCAGCCCACTTTAAAAGAGAATCTATCTGATAAGACGAAGGTAGATAATTTGACAAAGCTTCAATATCTGATTCTGTTTCTTCAACTAAAACAGATTCTCCTGAGTCAACTGCATATCGCAACCTGCCTACCAACTTCGTTAATTCACCAAGCCTATCCGGTTCACTCATAAGTGAATAAACGACGTCGTTGACGTGTTCTGTTTCAGTACGTTCCTCTTCATCATCAGATATGACAAGCTCAATTCCGTTAACTTTTTCATAACACTCTAGGTATTCTTGTACGATGTCATTAACTTTCATCATAGACGCACCCACGTCTCCTGCATCACATACACCACCATAAATCAGGTCGTCTTCTCTTTTCTTTGACACTTCTCTTAATTTATCTAGACTTTCAACTTGTTCAGGCGAAGGTGGAAAAGCAAAAGCCGACATGTCACCAGGACCTATGTCGCCAACCTGGTTCATTAAAAAAGGTGGGACATATTTACTCACATCAACCGTTACAGGAAGAAGAACAATGTAACTCGCATAGTATGTTTGATGCCCTGAATCCTCAAAATACACTAGAGCATGCCCTCTTGGGCTCGATGCATCTCCATATGCAAATTCAAGTGCCATAATTTACTCACCGCCACGGATAAATGTTTACCATTAATAACGTAGATTATAAGTTACAAATGAGTTTAAATGTCGTTTTGGGGGGAGTTTCGTGGAAAGCTCCAGATATTGGCTTTATATTAAAACAGGAAAATAAGTGAATTTATATAAATCTCTCATTAGACCAATCCTATTCCTATTAGAGCCAGAAACGGCTCAGAAATTTTCAGAATTCGCTTTGAAAAGAAAGCTTATCTGGAAAATATCTAAGAATCTTTTTGAGTATGACTCAGAATTATTGGAGACGAACTTAGCTGGAATACATTTAAGCAATCCCATCGGACTAGCTGCTGGATTCGACAAAGATTGCCAATTACTATCTTCCTTAGAAACACTTGGATTTGGATACCTTACTGGAGGAACAATAACTAGAGAAGCCAGACTTGGAAACGCACAACCTAGAATGCTGAGATTAAATTCTCAAAATGGGTTAATTAATTCCTTGGGATTCCCAGGAAGTGGCTTGCAGTCTGCTATCAAACAACTTTCAAAATTACCTAGTGTCTCAAAAGACTCCAGTAAAAGGATTTTAAGTATCTCCGGAACAACAGAGGATGACATATTGTATTGCCACTCAGCAATTGAAAAATTCTCCTCTGGCATTGAGATTAATATAAGCTCTCCGAATACCGCTGGACTAAGAATTTTTCAACAACCCAAGAATTTCAGGTCGTTAATAGAACACGTTAACGAAAAACGTGCCAGTCCCATTATTATAAAATTGCCACCATTCAACGCCCAACTAGACGATTCCGACACCAACTCTATATTAGAGTTGATTAATATATGTGTAGACTTAGATGTGGATGCTGTAACTGCCGGCAACACTCATCCAGTCCAAGATAATAGACTTGCCGTGGGAAGTGGTGGCTTAAGCGGTGCCACAATCTTTGATAACACACTTGCAATGGTAAAAAAAATAAACAAGGAATTTGGATCTAAAATTGCGATAAACTCATGTGGAGGCGTATCAACGGGGCGACAGACTCATCAGCTATTAAGGAACGGCGCAACCACAGTTCAACTTTACACATCAATGGTGTATGAAGGACCTGGACTAATTAAAAAAATAAAGAAAGACCTCGTGGAAGAACTTTTGCTCGAATCGCAATGAAACTGATCCTATTAAATATCATGAAATCTATCTAGATCTTTGAGGTATGGCATTGACGACTGAGCACCTTCCCTACTAACCGAGATAGAACTACAAGACACCGCAAAATTTACAGCTTCATGCAATGTATACCCATTGGAAATTGCAACAGCAAAACCGCCTGTGAATGAATCTCCTGCTGCTACGGTATCAATTGCCGTTGTAGGAATTGCCGGTACATGTATGATCTCTGTATCCGAGGAATAAACAACCCCCAGAGAGCCTAAAGTTATTATGGGAATCGCCCCATATTGACCTGCTAAATTTTCACACGCTAAATAAGCATCTTCTAAACTAGTTATCCTGATACCTGCTAAAACACTAGCTTCGATTTGATTAGGTGTTATGAAATCTGAGTACGAAGCTATTTTTTCCGCACCCTCTCTCGGTGGGGCAGGATCCCATATAACTGTCAAATTTCGATCCTTAGCCGCCTGAGCTAATTCATAATTAGAATCGATATCAACTTCGTTTTGCAATAGCAATATTCCTGAGTTTGAGAAGATTTCCTCTAGGTCATTCTTACCTAGAGTTAAAGGTGCAAAGTTGGCCCCGTACGTCACAACGATTGTATTCTCACCATGCTTGTCGACGTATATAGATGCTACTCCACTACTATCATCTTCAAGTTTTTGGATGTGATTTACGCCAATATTTTCGCTTTCAAGCGACGATATCAATTCATCGCCAAAAAGATCTCTACCAACCTGCCCAATCATATCTACAGTGGAACCAAGCCTCGCACAGGCTACAGACTGATTTGCACCTTTGCCTCCCGGGTTTTTAAAAAATTTAACTCCAGGAACTGTCTCTCCTGGAGTCGGAAATTCCTCCAAAACAGACACGAAATCCATTACCAAGCTACCAAAAACGAGTATGTTCTTACGTTCCATTAATTTATCCCTATCTTATTTTGAGATAGCAGTTTTGCTAAATACTTCCCGACTCCATCAGATGAAACAGGACCGGCCACATCATTTGCAGCAGCTATTACTTCAAATTCACCATCTCTAACAGCGACACCCCATCCTGACCAATTAAGCATATCCACATCATTAAAACCATTGCCAAAAGATAAAACTTCTATTTGATCTATTTCATGGGAATCGCACAACCATTGCAAAGCCTTATCTTTGCCCGATTTATTGCTCAAAATCTCACAGAAATTGGGTAATGATCGAGTTGCATACATCGTATCTGAATATCTCAAATTCATATCGATTTCAATTTTTTGGACTATATCTTCATCACCGACGGCCAAGACACGAAAAACATTGGGGCCAATCGAACTCAAGTCTTCAACTGTCCTAAGTTTCACTTTGTTTCGTTGTGAATATTCTTTAGCCCAGTCCGTAACCTTTGACACGTATATAAAATCATTAACGTAAACTAATATATCAACATCCCATTCATGAAGATTACGCACTGCTAACGATACCTGGTCTGGCGTCATGTAGCTTTCCCACATATCTTTTTCTGTCTTCAAATCAGTTATAAGTGCGCCTTGGAAAGAGATCAAGAAATCAAACATAGGAAAGTTGTCTACATAAGAAATAGCTGACAATCGACTTCTACCTGTTGCCGCCGTCAGCATAGCTCCTTCAGATTTACATCTTAGTAACACATCTGTTAAATAAGTGCTCACTTTACCTGTTTGATCTCTTAAAGTGCCATCAATATCAAATGAAATTAATCGAAATTTCTTTAGACTTTTATATTTACTCACTGTGTTAGTATCCATTCCTAGTTTAAATAATCTGTCCGATTTAACGTCGTTAATTTTATGCCAGTAAACCCAAGACTTTTATTATGGATCATAGTTGGTCCGATAGTCGTGTATATCATTTCGTTAGCGTGGCGCTCATAGCAATTCCTGGATCT
>CAYFIW010000011.1:22265-42524 GCA_964343265.1 uncultured Dehalococcoidia bacterium
CTGTCCTAAGTTGTAGTCAGCGAGGAATTTATGACAAAAATAATTGAATTCGAAACCTCTGTAGTCAGTCTACCAAGAGAAGAAGGCCCTTTGACCGGAGGAATGGGCTCTAAGGCTGATTTTATAACCATAAAGCTAAGAACTTCAGATGGTCTGGAAGGAATATCATATGCAGGATTCACGAGCGATATTATGGTTAAAGCTCTCAAGGAATGTATCGACGCATTAATTGAACAAATTTTAGGTGAGAATCCTTTGTATAACGAGAGGATAATTTCTTATTTGACTGAAATAGCCGGAAGTGGCGCACCAGCTGGGTTAGTTACCAGGTCAATTTCTGCAATTGACGTAGCACTGTGGGATATAAAAGGAAAATATACAGGGTTACCTATATATCAGCTACTCGGTGGATATAGAGACGCAGTACCGGCCTACGCAAGTGGACACCTATGGAGAAATTACGATCTTGACAGACTAGCTAACACTGCAAGAGATCTTGTAGAAAAAGGGTTTACTGCGATGAAGTTCAGAATGGGAGCTGAACCTACGGCGAAAAAAGAGATAGAAAGAATGGAAATCATGAGAGAAGTCGTTGGCCCGGATATTACTCTTATGGTGGATATAAACCAAGGCTGGGACGTCAACACCTCTATCAAAATAGGAAGAGAACTATCACAATATGACCTGTACTGGTTAGAAGACCCTATTAATCATCAAGACTACATAGGGCTAGCATCTTTAGCTGACAAGCTTGACACTCCCATTGCCGCCGGGGAATATCACTATGGAATAGAGGCTTTTAGGAATATGCTCGAGCTAAAATCCATTGATATTGTTATGGTCGACCTTATGAGGGTGGGTGGCATCACTCAATGGATGAAAGTAGCACATTTGGCCCAATCGTATAACAAGCCTGTGGTGAGTCATCTAGCGACAGAAGTATTGGCCCATGGAGTAGCTGCTTGCCCAAATGGGGCTTGGGTTGAGCATATGCCTTGGACATTCGAGCTTTTCGATAAAGAACCGTTGATAAAAGACGGATTGATGTTGATGCCACAGGAACCAGGGCTAGGAGTCAACTTTAACGAAGAAAATTTAGTTCGATATAAGCATACAGGTTAGAACTGACTTTTTAGGCACAAATCACCTTGATTATTGTGATATTATTTCATGTGTATTTCAGAAGTTCATAATTGCGAAAACGGGTTAATAGGGAGCTTTAAAGTTGGCTACTCAAACAAATGAGCAATATTCAGTAATCGGAAAAAGACCTGTCAGGCATGATGGTGTTGACAAAGTCACTGGTAAGGCGCTGTATGGTGCTGATATGAATTTACCAGGTATGCTTTTCGGAAAGGTGCTACGAAGCCCTCACGCACATGCAAAAATCTTATCAATCGATATTTCCCGTGCGCTATCTCACCCATCAGTAAAAGCCGTAGTTACTTCTAATGACCTTGCCCCTCTCCCAGACAAGGCAGCTGAAGTAGGTGAAGATCTATACGCAAACATGAAATATGTTAAAGATCGAATTTTGGCTTCCGACAAAGTGTTGTTTAAAGGTCATCCGATCGCAGCTATAGCCGCGCAAAGCCAACACGAAGCGGAAGAATTATTGTCCCTAATTAAGGTTGAATATGAAGTTCTGGAATCAGTCACGGATGTAGAATCAGCCATTGCCGATGGTGCCCCTGTGTTACACGACAGCATTAGTGCAGTATCTTTAGGCGATAACAAATTTGATAGCCCCAATATTGCCAGTCATGATCAGTATGAGCTGGGAGATATACAAAAGGGATTTGAAGAAGCTGAATCTAATCTAACTATTGAAAGAATATTTCGAACCAAGACTGTCCACCAGGGCTACATAGAACCACAAAATGGAACTGCGTGGTGGAGAGCAGACGGTTTCGTTACAGTCTGGTGTAGTAGTCAAGGTCACTTTGGAATAAGAGATGCAACTTCAACTGTATTGGGAATTCCTGTATCTCAAATCAATGTTGTTCCAATGGAAATCGGTGGGGGATTCGGTGGGAAACTTCCCTGCTACTTAGAACCCTTAGCCGCTCTTTTGTCAAAAAAGAGCGGTAACCCAGTGAAAATGCACATGAGCCGAGTGGAGGTTATAGAAGCCAGCGGACCAACCTGTGGAAGCATGATAAAAGCAAAAATCGGACTTGATTCTTCGGGAAAAATCACGGCGGCCAAGGCGGAACTCTACTTCGAAGCAGGAGCTTTTCCGGGCTCGCCCGTTGGTGGAGCTACAGCATGTATGTTGTCTCCCTATGATATAAAAAATTTGAAACTCGACGGATATGACGTTGTGGATAATAAGCCAAAGACAACTGCATATAGGGCTCCGGGTGCGCCACTGGGAGCGTTGGCTATAGAAACGATTCTTGACGAATTAGCTGAAAAGCTTGATATGGACCCAATGGATTTGAGACTAATTAATGCTGCCAAAGAGGGAACCCGTAGAGCAGATGGGGTTATAAACAACAAGATCGGCATGGTTGAAACGGCAGAAATAGTCAAGGCTCACAATCACTACAATGAGCCACTTGAACAAAAAGAAGGGAAATTGAGGGGAAGAGGCGTAGCAATGGGCTTTTGGAGAAACAACACTGGCCCGGCTTCATGTATCGCGGTTGTAACTCCTGCAGGCACAGTTAACCTCACAGAGGGATCCGTAGATATTGGAGGATCAAGGACAGCCATCGCTCAACAATTTGCGGAGGTACTTGGTATTCCCGTTGAGGATGTTAACCCTCAAATTGGTGATACGGACACAATCGGTTATACCTCGGTTACTGGAGGAAGTGGGGTAGCGTTTAAATCAGGTTGGGCCGCCTTCGAAGCCGCCCAACACGTGAAAAGTCAATTAATTGACAGAGCCGCTTTAGTGTGGGACACCGACCCAAATGAAATCGAATTTGAAAACGGGGTAGCAAGCCATAAGTCTGACCCAGAACTAAGCCTCACTTTTAAAGAATTGGCGGCCGGTTCCAACGGAACAGGGGGCCCAATTGTTGGTAGTGCAGGAGTAAATCCCACGGGCGCAGGAGGCTCATATGCGGCAATGTTAGTAGATGTGGAGATAGATCCTGAAACCGGTAAAACAGAAATATTGAAGTGCACCACTTTCGTCGACGCCGGCAAGGCTATCCATCCTGATTATGTGGAAGGGCAAATCCAGGGAGGAAGCGTACAAGGAATAGGATGGGCTCTTAATGAAGAATATTTCATGAGTGAAGAAGGACAAGTTATGAATTCAAGTTTGCTGGATTATAGAATGCCAACTAGCTTGGATCTTCCGATGATAGACCCCGTGGTAGTAGAGGTGCCCAATCCGGGTCATCCTTATGGTGTCAGGGGAGTTGGAGAATCTCCATTGGTCCCACCTTTAGCAGCACTATCTAACGCCATATATGATGCCATCGGAGTCAGAATGCGCGACTTACCAATGAATTCTTCGTCTGTACTTAATGCCTTGGCGGAGAAGAAATAAATTTATTGACAATAATTAACAAAATCAGAGAGGTTTCATAGAAATGCCTAAGCAATTTCAGTTTAGAGAAGGCGCCAGAGAACAGCTCATGCAGGGGATTGATCTCATGGCAAAAACCGTCGGTATAACTTTGGGTCCAAACGGACGTAATGTGATCTTAGACAAAGAATTTGGTCCCCCACAGGTGTGTAGTGACGGAGTGACAATAGCTAAAGAAATTGAGCTAGAAGAACCATTTCTCAACATGGGTGCCCAGTTAT
The DNA here is from genome assembly GCA_964343265.1 of uncultured Dehalococcoidia bacterium. GTDB lineage: Bacteria > Chloroflexota > Dehalococcoidia > Lucifugimonadales > UBA826 > CAYFIW01. The sequence continues at coordinate 26,034 of CAYFIW010000011.1, forward strand.
TGAAAGAGGCAGCATCAAAAACAAATGATGCAGTCGGTGACGGTACAACTACTTCGACTATCCTTGCCCAATCAATCCTAAAAAACGGATTTAAAAATATTGCAGCCGGGGCTGATCCCATGGCATTAAAAAGGGGTATCGATAAGGCCGTTGATGCCATGACTGAAGAACTAAAGGGAATGTCAAAGTCTGTCACAGACGATGCTCAAATATCTCAAGTAGCAGTTCTATCTGCTCATGATGAGGAAATGGGGAATCTGATAGGTTCTATCATTGGAAAAATAGGCAAAGATGGGGTTGTTTCAGTAGAAGAATCAAGAGGTTTGGATTACGACGTGGAATATGTAGAGGGTATGGAAATAGACCGAGGATATCTCTCTCCCTATTTCGTCACAGATCAAGAAAGAATGGTAGCCGAATTAGAGGATCCATATATTTTTCTAACTTCTGAAAAAATTTCCAGTGCTGAAGAGCTTGTACCTTTTATGGAGAAATTTTCAGCAGTCGGAAGAAATTTAGTCATCATTGCTGAAGACATAGATGGTCAAGCGTTAGCGACACTAGTAGTTAATAAAATGCGGGGTACCATTAACTGTCTAGGAGTAAAGGCTCCAGCTTTTGGCGATCGCAGGAAAGCTATATTGGAAGACATGTCAATCTTATTCGGTGCCACAGTCATCAGCGGAGAGACAGGTAGGAAACTTGATTCTGTAGAAATTTCAGATCTCGGCAAATGCCGAAGGGTGGTATCAACTAAAGATGACACTACTTTCGTAGGCGGTGGTGGTGAACAAGTTGATATTGATGCAAGAGTAAGCAATATAAAATCCCAAGCGGCCGAGACTAAGTCTGACTATGATCGAGAAAAACTTGATGAAAGAGCCGCAAAACTTTCAGGTGGAGTGTCTGTTATAAAAGTCGGAGCAGCAACAGAGATAGAATTGAAAGAGAAAAAGCAAAGACTCGAAGACGCCCTATCCGCAACCAGGGCCGCTATGGAAGAAGGCATATTACCAGGAGGTGGAACCTCGTTAATACGTGCTGCAGAAACCGTGCGATCTAAATTTGAAGGAAGCACAGATGAGGACACCGGAGCAAGAATAATATTCGACTCCGTTACAGCACCTTTAGAATTACTGGTTCAAAATGCCGGATTTAGTGGTGCGGTCGTTGTTGAAGCAGTTAAAAACGGTGATAATGACTACGGTTTCGACGCAGAAAAAGACAGATATGGAAGCATGTATGAGTACGGCATCATCGATCCCGTCAAGGTAACCAGGTCCGCTCTAGAAAACGCGGCCAGCATATCCGCCATGGTACTTACGACGGAATCGTTAATAACGGAGTTAGATCCTCCTAAACTTCCTGCACCATTTGACGACTAAAATGCAGTCAGATCATTAGTACAATATGACAGAAGACATCAGTCCCGATACATCCTGTACTGAGGAAAGAAAAGAATCAACCATCCAAGTACAGGATGTAAACAAAAATTTTGGACAATTCAAAGCAGTTCAAGATCTTTCTTTCAATATTAAGAAAGGGGAAATAGTTGGATTCCTTGGACCGAACGGAGCAGGGAAAACCACTACCATGAGGCTCCTGACATCTTATTACACCCCTGACACGGGAAATATCTTAATAAATGGTATAGACAATGCAGAACATGATCTGGAAACTCGTAAGAGTATAGGATATCTGCCTGAAAATAATCCCCTCTACGAGGACCTACTTGTCAGTGAGTATTTGAGTTTCATTGCGGACTTAAGGGGCATGAAGGGACCAATCAGGAAAAACAACCTTGAACAGACGATTGAAGAAGCTGGTTTATCTGAAGTATTTCACAGACCGATCAGTGAATTATCCAAAGGTTATCACCAGAGAGTCGGTCTTGCTGGCGCCATTCTACACAGGCCCTCTATCCTGATATTAGATGAACCAACTGAAGGTCTCGACCCTAATCAACGAATCAGCATGCGAGATTTGGTTAAATCTCTAGGTGTGGAACGAACAGTACTGGTCACAACACACGTTATGCAAGAAGTCGAAACCACATGCGAGCGTGTTTTAGTAATAAACAGGGGTCGCCTAATAGCAGATAGCCCCGTAGAGGACATATTGAAACTCACTCCCTCGCTACGCCGTGTTTATATTGAAGTTCAAGGAAATGAGGTAAAAAATCATTTATTGCGATTAGAATCCGTAGAATCAGTGGACTATATGTCGTCAGATCATGGAATAGAAAGATTTCGCATCAATCTATCTGGCTCTGAGGATGCACGTCCTCACATCTATAAGCTCGCCACAAAAAACAATTGGGTACTGTGGGAACTCCATGAAGAACAAATGAAGCTAGAGGATGTATTTCAAACTCTCACCGTAGCCGATGAGAACCAAAGGGAAAAATCCTCTTGATACACTCACCCTTTTTTGCGCTCATAAGAAAAGACCTTAAAGGTTATTTCGATCAACCAACAGGGTACATACTTATAGTGGTTTTCATGTCAATGCTTTCTTGGGCATTTTTCAAAACCGCCATATTAGTAGGAGAAACTTCATTAAGGCCACTTTTCACCGTTGAATTTGAAATTGACAGACCATCACTTCCATGGCTTCTGACACTATTTATACCTGCAGCGACGATGAGATTACTGTCGGAAGAACAGCGGGACGGAACCTTAGAAACTTTATTAACTCAGCCCATACGTGGTTGGATGATCCTACTAACAAAATTCCTTTCAGGACTGATATTTGTGTCGGTTGCTATACTAGCCACATTAGGAATACCTTTAGCCATCATGACTGCGGGAGATGTGGACTGGGGTGCCGCCATAGCTCAATATATTGGTAGTATTTTTCTAGCTGCTAGTTTGGTTTCCATAGGACTTTTCACATCAAGTCTAACCAGGAATCAAATCGTTGCTTTCATACTAGGCTTAACTCTTAGCATGATATTGATGATAATGGGTCTAGAAATCGTGGCAATAACTTTACCCAATAGCGTCGCCAGTCTCATACAACTTCTAAGCCCCATTACTCACTTTAGTAATATGGCGAGAGGCATAATAGATCTACGAGACCTTATATATTTTGTTGCCTTAATATCGACATTTTTGAGTGCTACTTTCTTAATAATTAGGAGTAGGACAATCAGCCATGCAACCAATCAGTACAGGAACCTTCAATTGGGTGTCGCGGGATTGATTATAACCAGCATATTAGTTGGATGGTTTGGAACTTCCATTAATGGCCGTATTGATCTTACAAATGACAAAATATTTTCATTAAGTCCTGCATCTGTTGAAATACTTGATGATCTAGAAGATCTTTTGACAATCGAAGTCTATATGTCAGTAGACCCACCAGTTCAATTAACTGCGGTATCGAGAGACTTAAACGATTTTCTAATTGATTTTGAATCAAATTCTGACGGTATGGTTAAAGTTATCAGGCATTTTCCAGAAGATAATCAACGGTCACTTAGGAAATCTTCAAATGCCGGAATTAAGCCTCAGTTATTTGAACGCCAAGGGCAAGCTGGATATGAGACGAAAACAGGTTATCTAGGAGTTGTCTTAACTTATCTAAACCGGCGTGAAGTCATGCCGATAGTGCCTTCGATTGATGGCTTTGAATACAGATTGGCAAGTTTGACAAATAAAATGTTGAGTAAAAATATCAACTTGAAAAAAATAGGGTTTCTCTCCGGCCATGGTGAAGTGAACCCCCAGGAAAGTATGAATTATTTTGCTGGAGGATTGTCAGAACAGTATCAACCCTTGCTTGTTTCTGCCCCTGACGATCAACCACTAATATTGGAAGACATAGACATATTAATAATAGCATCACCTAAAACACCATTTAGCGCCCTTCATAGGCAAAGTCTTTTGGAGTATATAAATAATGGAGGGAAGGTGTTCTTCGCGATAGAACCAGTACTCGTTGATACCAGCAACCTAGTCGGATTCCCAAATCGTCACAGTCTTGCAGACTTTGTAGAAGAAGAATTTGGGGTTTTCATCGAAGACAACCTGGTTTTTGATAATCGCTCAAATGAACCTCTTCCGATAGGAATGAATGCTTTCGAAAACTATCCATATTGGGTCAAGGCAAAAATTACAGACATTAATATTGGTAGAAACTTGGAGTATGTATCCATGCCTTGGGCTAGCACATTGGGCATAATTAACCTTCCTGATTCTCATTATAAAATTCAACCTTTCATTAGTACAAGTCCTTTCGCACAGACGGACGAAACTTACCAAAATTTGAGATGGGACTCCCCTACACTTTCAGATCCTCTTGCTGCTGATCCTTTTTCCAGTGACCTTGGAGTGACCATAGAGGGAACCAACGGCTCGAGGATTGTAATAACTGGTGATATTGATTGGTTGTCGGATGAATCACAAAAATTTGGCGACAACACAGCTTTAGGCCTTAATCTGATCGACTGGTTAGCACAAAACGATTCACTTGCTTCTGTCAGGTCTAAAACTGTGTCCCCTAGAAATCTTACTTTTTCATCCGATGTACACAGAAGCTTAGTACGCTACTCAAATTTAGTGGGAATTCCTTTGGCCTTTATTGCGATCGGATTCATAAGTTATATAAGAAGAAGGAGTAAAGGGTTTAGTTTTTCATTATTGAAACCCATTAAACAAAAACTGAGTATTCAAAATAAAGAAGTCGACTTTAAATCGGAGTCCGAAGAATGAAAAGTAGACAGGTTGGATTCGTTCTAATGACTTTGATTCTAATCGGAATAATAGGCATGGGACTTAAATTGCTATCTGCAGACGGAGATGAATTTGTAATGGAAGGGCTTATGCCAATAACAAAGGACGTTATTACTAGGGTGGAGATCTCCAGGGGACCAGAATCAACACAGTTATACAAGATAGATCAAGAAAACTGGCGAGTAGGAAAACATCAGGCATCTTCCGAGATGATGTATTTATTCTGGGAATATGTATCTGACATTCCAAAAGCTCAACTTGTAGCTCGTAACCCGGAAAATCACGAACTATTTCAAATAGATGATACTAATGGAACAAGAGTAGCTTTTTATTTAGAGCAGGCAATACAAGAAGAATTCTTAATAGGAGAATGGTCTGAGAACGTAAAAGTCTGCTATGTGAGAAAATCAGCTAAAGACCATGTGTACGGAATACCATGCCCTTGGGACGCAAACGGAGTATTTTCATCCAATAGTGATTTTTGGCGAGACCGAATCGTTGTCACCATACCACGGTCTGAAATAGAGTCCTTTGAATTTATATATCCTGATGAATACGAAAGTTATTATCTTGGAAGAAACGAAGAAGGAGACTGGATAGTGTCGTCTAGTGATATTTCCGGTTATGCCGATCTAAGACGAGTGGACGATATAGTTAGAATCATCAGCACTGAAACGGGATCTCTTGTGGCCATGGGGTTCGCAGATGAATCTATATCCAAAACCCTAGACTTTAATTCTCCAGATGGATCCTTACGTATAAATACTGTTTTAGATCAATCAATAAAACTTAAATTTATTCAGAAAGATACTGATTCATATTACGTAAAAAAGCCTAATGACCCTACCGTATATCTGGTGGACTCTGAATCAGCAAGAATACTTCAAATGCCACAAAGCATTGCCTTGACAGAAAATTAACTCTCTACCACTCTATTTCTTTTTCTATGACCTAAGACGGCATGAATAAGTATTAATAATGCGACCGCGCCAAATCCGATTACCATATCTCTTTGTTCACTATTTACATATGCCAAAGCATAAAGAGTTCCATATCCAGCGATGATACTAAACAGTGAGGAAAAAGGCAGTCGTTGAGCAATTAGCCCCACAAGGGAGGCTACTATAAATGCTAAAACAGCTGTTAGACCAAAAATACCTATTGCTATTCCGGCCCCTATCGCCATGCCGTCACCACCCTTAAACCTGGTAAATACGGAATTCCAGTGACCAAACACAGCCACAAAAGCCGGTACAAACAAAAATAAACCTTCAACACCCATAATTGCCGAAACAATTACTGCAAGAGATCCTTTTGCAACGTCAAACACGAGAACTAGTAATGCCGATCCTCTTCCAACGTTTTTAAACACATTTGAAGCTCCGGCCAACCCTGTTCCTGTAGAAAATATATCTACCCCTTTTCTGGTACTAAGGGTTTGTGCAAAAGGAAGAGCACCAAATATGTAACTTACCAAAGAGGCTAGTAATATAATTACAACTTTATCAAAATCCATCCTGAAGCCTTAGTAATATTCTTCATTAAATCACATCTCAAGTGATAAATTATACGATATTCTAATATCTATTAAGAGAGTTTTTTCTCTATAAAATCAATAATATCCGCCGTGGAAGTTCCTGGCCCGAAGATTGAGGAAACTCCCATGTCTTCGAGTGTCTCTCTATCCGAATCCGGTATTATGCCCCCAGCAATTATCAGAACATCTTCCATACCCGCTTGCTCTAAACCCTCGATGACTTTAGGAAACAAGTCATTATGAGCACCAGACAAAATGCTTAAGCCCAGCACATTTACGTCCAGTTCAACGGCCGCGCTAACTATCATTTCTGGGGTCTGTCTTATACCGGTATAAACTACATCCATGCCATTTTCTCTCAAAGCTCTAGCCACCACTTTTGCTCCACGATCATGTCCGTCTAACCCCGGTTTTGCTATCAAAACTTTAATACCTTTTTTGGGAGACATTGATCACCTCTTAGCAGTGTTCCTATCAACAAGTTCATACAAAATGCCGGCTGTCGAAGAAGGGTGTATGAAGCCAATCATGCCAGAAAGCCCTTCCCTAGGAGTCTTGTCTATAAGTCTAACTCCCTCATTGTCCAATTTATCAAGTTTCCCCTGAAGATCATCAACTTCAAAACATATGTGGTGTACAGTCTCCCCCCGACTTTCAATAAATCTGGCCACTCCCCCTTTCTCATCAATGGGTTGAATAAATTCCAACTGTGATGCGCCTACTCGAACTAGAGCTGCCTTTACTCCTTGATCTTCTATATCTTCAATACCGCTTGAAATAGCACCAAACATGGTTTTGTAAAATTCTAATGTCGAATCTATATCTTTCACAGCAATGCCGATATGATTTATGTGCTCTGCTCTACATACAGGGCTATTGGTCATTTTTCATTCCTTTAATCTTTTAACAAATTCCTTGCTATGAGCATCCTTTGTACTTCAGAGGTCCCTTCATAAATTTCAGTAACCCGAGCATCTCTAAATAATCTCTCCACCGCCATAGGAGCGAAATAGCCTGCCCCACCATGTATTTGAACAGCCTTATGAGCACATTCCATAGCAACTTTCGACGCAAACAATTTTGCCATAGACGCTTCGGTCCTAAATTCAACGCCAAGATCTCTTTTAGAGGCCACATTCATGACAAGTTGTCTTGCCGCCTCGGTCTCTGAAGCCATATCTGCAATCATCCATTGTATTGCCTGATAATCCTTCAGTTTACCTCCAAATACTTCTCTTTGCTTGGCGTATTTTATGGATTCGTCCAAACAAGCCTGTGCGATACCAACACATTGCGCAGCTATAGAAATCCTACTCGAATTGAGGACCTCCATAGTCTGTTTGAATCCAACTTCGTCCTCTCCCATGCGTTTGTTTGAAGGTACCGCGCAATTTTCAAACACTATTTCTCCAACAGTAGATGCTCTAATACCCATCTTGCCTTGAAGTCTATTTATATTTATCCCATCAAGATCTCCGTCAACTATCAAAGCATCAATTCCTTTATAAGCTTTGGAGGGGTTCTGGGTAGCCAGAGTTACGAAAACATTAGCCTCTGGAGCGTTACTTATATAGGTCTTTGTCCCATTCAATATGTAATGGCCATTTGATCTTACGGTAGAAGTCTCTAGTGAAGCAGCATCACTACCAGCACCTGGCTCTGTAAGAGCAAAGGCCCCAATCTTTTTACCTGATGTAAGATCCGGTAAATATTGCTCTTTTTGAGTTTGGTCACCATACATGTTTATATATTGTGTAGTTAATGAAAGATGAGCTATATAAATTACCGAAGTTGCTACACAACCTCGGGCTATTTCCTCAGCCACGATTGCAAGTTGCCTAGTTGTACCGCCACTACCACCATAATTTTCATCTATAGTGAGCCCTAACATACCTAAATCTGCAAGTTCCGCCACATTATCCCAAGGGAACTCCTCAGTTTGATCGTATTTGGACGCACGGGAAGATAGGGTGTCCTGGGAGTATTCCCGAATTGTATTCCTTATTAAAAGTTCTTCTTCTGTAAACAATTGATCATTCATATTACATTTACCTCTCTTTCTAAAATGCTCCAAAATCTCCCTGCTCACCAAAATATCTCCTCAAAACATCAGAGATTTCCCCCAGAGTAGCGTAAGACTCTACACAACTTATAATTTCTGGAAAAGTATTCCCACCTAGTCGAGCCACAGAGGAAAGTCTGTCTAAAGATTCACTTACTCGAACTGGGTCCCTATTTTGCTTAACACTAAACAGTCGTGCCAAATGTGAATCAACTTCCTCTTTTGATATAGTTTGCAGCTTTTCAATATTAGGAGCAGAGCTTTGGTATTGGTTTACGCCCACAACAATCCGTTCGTTATCTTCAATATCCTTCTGCAGTTTATAAGCATTTTCATGTATCAAACCAGCCTGATAGCCAGATCTTATTGCCTCTACAGCTCCTCCACTTTTTTCAATATTATTTATTATTTTCATTGCCTCGTCTTCAATTTCATCGGTAAGTCTTTCTACATAGTAAGAACCAGCCAAAGGGTCTACTGTATCGGCGACACCGGACTCGTGGGCAATTATCTGCTGGGTACGCAAGGAAAGTTGAACTGATTCTTCAGTGGGTAAAGCCAATGCCTCATCCCTAGAGTTAACATGTAAGGATTGAGTGCCTCCGAGAACGGCTGCAAGAGCCTGTATTGCGGAACGAACGACATTGTTATCTGGCTGCTGAGCGGTGAGAGATACCCCAGCAGTCTGTGTATGAAACCGCATCATACATGATCGTTCTGATTTGGCTGCAAATTTGTCCTTCATAGTTCTAGCCCAAATTCGTCTAGCGGCCCTAAACTTAGCGATTTCCTCAAACATATTACTTTGAGAGACAAAGAAAAAAGAAAGTCTGCCAGCAAATTCATCAACATCAAGCCCAGATGCGACCGCAGATCTCACGTATTCAATTCCATTTGATACCGTGAAAGCAAGCTCCTGCACAGCTGTCGCACCCGCCTCACTCATGTGATATCCACTAATACTTATGGTGTTCCATCGCGGTAGATGTTCCTTGCAATATTCAAATAAATCTGTCACAAGTCTCATGGAAGATTCAGGAGGATAAATATATGTTCCACGAGCGATATATTCCTTCAAAATATCGTTTTGCACAGTGCCCGTAAGTAATGATTGCTCCACACCTTGTTTTTTACCTACAGCTATATACATAGCGAGCAAAATAGAAGCTGTGGCGTTAATAGTCATAGAAGTACTTACTTTATCTAATGGAATGCCCTCAAATAACAATTCCATATCGGCAAGACTGCATATTGGCACTCCTGTTCTTCCAATCTCCCCACTGGACAGTGGATGATCGGAGTCGTAGCCGGTCTGAGTGGGCAAGTCAAAAGCAACACTTAGCCCAGTTTGACCTTGCTCAAGCAAATATTTAAATCTTCTATTAGATTCTGAGGGAGAAGCTAGTCCGGCATACTGACGCATAGTCCACAATCGACCGCGATACATGTTAGGCTGAACTCCCCTAGTGAAAGGGAATTCTCCTGGATATTCCTCAAACCTTTCACTAGAAACTAAATCTTCTGACGTGTACACCGTGTCTATGTTCAGACCAGACCCGGAAATAAATTTTTCCTTACGCTCTGGAAATCTATCGCTTATAGGAGTGAGGGTAAACTCCCTCCATTGATCTTTTGAATTACTTGTCATGATTCTAATCACCTATTTGAACTTATAACCTATGTGCCTACCGAGTGTATTTTTGAGTTAAATCACTGTCAAATTAAGTATTAGGTATCGGTTCTAAAATCATAAAAATTTCACGATGTATTTCGATTTCTCATCCTACATATCAAAACTGGTGGAATATCATCTAAATTGAACCAACTTAAATTATCGGTATGTTCAATCTTTTCTCCGAAGGTCGGTTCATCAAATCCATCAATTACCAGACCCGAATCGAAACACATATTAAATAGATCCGTCATACTTCTATGGAAAACTAGTTGCAATTCCGGTTGTCCATCCATTGCTACACTTTTATAAACTGCGGGGGATCTGTATTTAGAGACGTTTACGCTATAACTGTTAATAGTTCTACCTTGAGAAAATAGTCTTCCTTCTGACATTGACATATCTGGAGGGGAATTAAAAGCGGGATGTAGAATAGAAAAAACAAACTTGCCTTCCGGTTTGATCAAGTCAGAAATGGATCTGATTAATGGCTCTACATTCGAGATGTCAAAAAGAGCCATCGTACATACCACTGAGTCAAATGTTCTTTCACCTAGCCTAACTAGTGCTGAGTGATCAGTAGCGTCTAATACACGAAATGATAAGTTCTTTATTTTATCTGATGTTCTTTTTTGGGCATTTCTAATCATTTGAGGAGATATATCTGTGGCTAATACATTTGCTCCATATTCAGCCATAGTACGTGAAAATTGACCGTTGCCACATGCAACATCAAGGATGAAATCTCCTTCACAAATATCCAAAAGTTTAAGTTGTGAGGGCTTTACCAAAACTTCATGGAATTCATTACCCTCTCCCATTTTGGAGTCCCAATGATCAGAATTTGTATCCCAAACCTGTTTTACTTGATCGTTAAGTTTGCCCGAATCATGTAGCATCTAAATACTCCTAATATGTTGTATCAACAGTTATCATGAATTGACACACAAAGAAATTGAAATCTAGAATCGAGAGAAACATGTTAGAAGATTTCTATATTTGGATTATATCCCTTGGATGATGAAAGATTAGTATCAGGTTCCGTTAACGAAGACGACCAAAGTCTGGATACAAACCTCCGTCCCAGGGACTTAGATTCATACGTCGGCCAAGGAGCCATAAAGAAAAACCTTGACATAGCTATAAGGGCCGCAAAACAACGTGGAGAACCTCTTGACCATCTGCTACTTTATGGACCTCCTGGCTTGGGTAAGACTACATTAGCAAATATTGTTTCCACAGAGATGGGAGTTCGTATAAAGACAACTTCTGGACCAGCAATAGAACGCCCCGGAGATATGGTCGCAATACTGAGCCAACTCCAACAGGACGACATACTTTTCATAGATGAGATACATCGATTAAACAGAGTTGTAGAAGAAGTTTTATATCCGGCGATGGAGGACTTTTTCGTAACATGGGTTATCGACAAAGGTTTAAAAGCCCGTAGTATGAATCTGTCTTTGAAACCATTCACTTTGATAGGTGCTACAACTCGGTACGGAATGGTAAGCGCACCATTAAGAGACAGGTTCGGTGTTATACACAGACTAGAATTTTATGACGAGGATGACATGGCGAAAATCGTCAAACGATCTGCTCGCATTTTAGATATTGAAGCCGACAACATAGGTATATCTGAAATCTCAAAACGCGCAAGAGGTACACCAAGAGTAGCAAACAGACTTTTGAGAAGAGTCCGCGACTACGCTCAAGTGATGGCTGACAACATAATCACGGAAGAAATATCTAACACTGCCCTAGAAGACTTGAATGTGGATGGCTTAGGGCTGGATGGAATAGACAGAAACGTCCTCGAGTGCATTATAGAAAAATTTGATGGCGGGCCCGTCGGCCTAGACACGATAGCGGCATCAATAAATGAAGAATCAGACACTATAGAAGACGTTTACGAGCCATACTTACTTCAATTAGGTTTCCTGGACAGAACAAAAAGGGGAAGAACAGCCACACGTAGAGCATACGAGCATCTCGGCTATGATTATCCTAATCCTGAATCCCCTGAGAGATTACAGGCCAGATTAGATATTTAAAATATCATGTTGCACCCTCAGTATCATTTTCATCAGGACGCATTTTTAATATTATCCACACAGATAAAATCGACACGATAACTCCCACTCCGGCAAGTATACTGAGATTTTGAAAATGTCGGTCTATATAAATTTGTATTTTCTCACCGAACAAAAACAAGAGGACTCCGAGACTCATAAACCGTGCGCCCCTTCCTATAAGCGATACTAATATGAATCTTTTCATATCTAGTCCAAGAACGCCTGCCAGTATGGTAAAAACCTTATAGGGAATCGGCGTAACTGCTGCAACCAACACAGCCCAAGTCCCATATTTATCGAAAAGAGACTCAGCTGACTGGACGCTCCCTTTAGACATCATACGGTGGACCAAAGGTCTTCCAAATCTCGATCCTAACCAATGACCTACAATAGCGCCCATGACTGAAGATACAGTCGCAATTACTGCAAACCAGATAGCAAGAGAGGGCTTGAGAACACTCATCGGTATCAGCAATGGGTCTGGTGGAATAGGTGAGAATGTAGACTCCGCAAAAGCTCCCAAGGCTAATACAAAAATCGCCCAATCACTTTCTGCAAACCCTTGGAACCATATGGTCAAATCATGAAAAAGATCCATTCCTGTTTAATTCACCTTAGCTCTTTTTAAAACTTCCTGTATGTTTGAAATATCAGGTACTCTAATGCCTCGGTCTATTTCGGATACTACTGAAGTAATTGCAGCATTTACGGGCGTTTCGATCCCCAACTCTTTACCTCTATCTGCTATGTAACCATTCATAAAATGTATTTCTGTTCTTCTACCCTTTGTTACATCTTGCGACATAGAAGATTTCCAGTCACCTCTAGAGCTGTCAGGCAGGAATTTTTCATCTAATTCCTCAAAAACCTCACCTTTGTCCGCATCAGCCCATTTTTCAGCCGGGATCCCTTTTATTGGTGTAATATCAAAATTTAAGGCCAATCCTACCTGGCAGGTTTCTTTTGAAATATCAATTTGCAGTCTTCGGGCTTCTGGAATTTCGGCAGCCCCATTAGAACCTAAACCGGTCATTGCAGTAATAGGATTTGAAGAGGCATTCGTCGTCAGCTTCGACCAACGTTCTCCCCAAATATTTGTAGTAGATTTAGCTCCATCTATTGTAGATAACAGATCTACAATTTCGTCAACTCTTTTGGTAACTCTGCCATGGAGTTCTCCTACTCTAAAGACATCATGTCCGGTCTCGTAACCTGGTTGGCCTCCTCTATCTACAATCCCTGGAGACCATAAACCCACAGTAATACTAGACATAACACAACCTACCGTACGATTGTATCCAACAATTTCTGCTATCTTTGCGTCATTCATACAATTCTGATTATCAACCAGCACCCCATCATCCTTGAGTAAGCGTTTCGCAAAGTGAGCCGTCCACTCAGTGTCGTAAGACTTTACCGCAAAGAAAATAATGTCAAAAAGGCTGTTTAGCTGCATGGCATCAGCTAAATGATACGCATTTACCGACACACTGAAAGGTCCCTGACAACCCGTAACACTGATACCTGACTCCCTCATAACCTCTACATGTTCTCCCCACATGTCGAACAAGGTCACATCATGACCTTCTCTACTTAAGAAAGCTCCTATATAGGTTCCTGCTGCACCAGTACCGACGACGGCAATTTTTTTTGACACTTGGGTTACTCCTTCCAGCATGCGATTTGTCGATTATTAAAGTCACATACATTTCTTGATCCCTTTAATAAACTATATAACGCTTTTAAATTATTAAAACAGGCACGACTTATCAGATAAAAGTCATCGAATCAGTTCTTCTATCTTAGTCATTTCAAATAAGGCGGACTTAGTTTCAGAATAATCAAAACTGACCTTGTTTCCTGGAATTAATTGAGCCAGCTTACTATGATCAGCCGTAATAACCGTAGCTATTTTTGCATATCCGCCCGTCGTACCTCGATCACAAGCCAACATTATCGGTTGGCCATCTCCAGGAACCTGTATCACCCCAAAAGCTGTTCCATCTGATATTACATCAGCCCTTTTTTCGTGGGAAAGACTCGGACCATCCAATCTTATCCCAACTCTATTAGAGCTAATGGAAACAGAATATATGGAATTTGTTAATACTTTAAGCGCGTCTTCTCTGAATAGATTGTCCTGAGGCCCAGGAATAATTCTTAAATTCACAGTTTCTGGCAACGGGTCTGGTGGAGTTATTGTAATTTTAGGAACCTCCGAAATTACATCATCTAAAAACATTTCGTCTCCTCTCTTTAGACGTCTCCCTCCAATACCTCCAAACCCTCCAGGAATGTAAGTTGAAACACTACCCATTACGTTATCCAAAATAGATTTTGAAATTCCTCCCTGGAATGCTATGTATATCCTCGCCCCTGATTTCCTTCCCTTAAACGACAATATATTCCCTTTCTCAACATCTTCGGATTTCCAATTACCTAATGGGCGTCCTTGCAATAATGGTCGGAAATCCCCTCCTGTTATACAAATTTTTCCACCTTCTTCAAATTGAAGAGTCGGACCGATTAATGTCGCTTCCAAGAGAGGCGAATTTTCCATATTACCAAGTAGCAAATTTGCACAACGTGCCGCAAATCTATCCATAGGACCAGACTCTGGCACCCCTATACTTTGATATCCTGATCTTCCCAAATCTTGAACAGTAGTCAAAGGACCAGAAGTTAAAACCTTAATCAATATCTATTATCTCCACTTTGTATCTCCCACAATTTACGTCATCTTTAATTTGGTCAAACTGCTCTGAACTTATCGGGACAAAACGAATATAATCCCCCGGTCTATAAAAACAGGCAGGGTTACGATAAGGATCAAACAAGGTAATCGGGGTCTTCCCTATCAACCGCCAGCCTCCCGGACTAGAAGAAGGATATATTCCTGTCTGAGTCTCAGCTATAGCAACAGATCCTCCTGGAACATCTACTCGAGGGGAATCCAACCTTGGACAAAATAATCTATCGTCCATTCCTCCAAGGTATGGAAATCCTGGGCTGAAACCCAATGCATAGACTCTATAATCAGTTCCACAGTGCATTTCGATCACGGCATTACTAGAGATCCCAGTCAATTCAGAAACTGATTCCAAGTCCGGACCAAATCCGCCCCCGTAGCACGTTGGTATAACGACAAGTCTGCCAGTCCTTTGTTCAATACTCAGTTGACTCTTAATCAAAATCGTAAGACGAGATCGGATCTCTTCATGATTAATAGCAAAAGGATCGAAATGAATGACTAAAGTGTTATAGGAAGGTACTAATTCTCGTATACCAACCCAACTTTGCTCTTGAATCTCATTAAGTAGAGTCATAATTTTTTCGTTAATGGCAACCGAAATTTCCGCTCCGATCGTCAAATGAATCGCAGAGTCTCCCATCAAGGCGACACGAAAAACAGGTTTATTATCACTCTGTGAATTTACTGGCATGAGGTCATCTCAACCTATGTTGTATTGTCTTCAAACGATTTTTGATAAAGATTCAACTAAAATACCTTCTAATTCGAAAGCGTTCCTCAGATTTTGGGCCATCTCAACTGCACCAGGGGTATCTCCATGCAAGCATATGCTATCCGCCTGAACCTCAACTTTTACTCCATTAACTGAGACTATTTTTCCTTCTTTTACCATCATCAAACTTCTATCCACTACTTCAGAAACATCATGGATTACAGAGCCAGGTAATTTTCTAGAAACAAGTGTTCCATCATCATTGATCGCTCTATCGGCAAATACTTCTTTTCCCACCCTCAATCCCATATCCAGCGCTATATCTATCCAATTTGATCCAGATAAAGCGAGGAGAACTGCATCAGATTGCACTTCTAATAGAGCTTCGCATATCGACTTTGCTAGGTCCGGGTCATTTACGGCTTGGTTATACATGGCACCGTGTGGCTTTATATGTTGTAACTTTTTTGCAGAGGTAAAAGCTACTAATGCACCTGCTTGGTATATAACATCATTCTTAACCTCTGCCCCACTCGCAAACATATTCCTTCTACCAAATCCTTTAAGATCCGGATAACTGGGGTGAGCTCCTACTTCAACTCCGTGTTTCTCAGCGAGATCAACAGTTTGACGCATCCACATTGGATCTCCAGCATGAAAACCACATGCAATGTTTGCAGACGTAATGTACTTGATTACTTCTTCATCAAATCCCATTTTATAAATCCCAAAGCTCTCACCCATGTCACAATTAAAATCAATTCTTGATGACATTGATCACTCCTTTATCTAAAGTTACATAAATAGCACTCTATTGGCATATATAGTCAGTTGGAATGGGATTTTAACAATATGCGTGATAATAATGTAGATCCACCAATGATCACCTTTCAAAGGCTCAGGGTGTTGAAAACAGTTGCCAACGAAGGACGTTTCTCTAAGGCA
>CAYFIW010000012.1:0-6692 GCA_964343265.1 uncultured Dehalococcoidia bacterium
GTGACAGCGATTCTGGGACAAAACCCTTGTTCAGTGTTACTGAAATAGTAGTTAGCGAGCATAAAAATACTAGTATCGTGATTAATGGAGTGAAGCCTCTAATTCCGGTGTCAAAATCTGGCCCCGTGCTGGTTGTAAACACACTGAATATCCATGGAGATATTGCCACCACTATCGCAATTAATATGTTTATTTTCCAACGGCGTGAAATAGGAGATTTCCAGAAAAGTAACAATGAGCTCGGCATAATAACTATGAACAGTGGAGCCCACATTATTAAACCATGTCCGATTCCGGTTTTAACCTGGGTAGTAAATATTCCAGATGCAGAGGTTTGAAAGTCATATAAATATGGGGTCAGAAAAAGAATACTGAGAATAAGAATAATAGCTGGCATCCAGAGCATTTTTGGGTCTGGTTTTGAATCTGCGGCTAATATTTTTAAAAAAAATATTGCAAGTAATGAGGCCACTAATATTGGCAAATTCCATAGATTGGAGAATGTAGCGCTGAATAGACATGTTGCCGATATGACACATGTGAAAATATTGGTTGCATTAAAACTGGCGAATTGTTTCCCATTTGTAAAAATGAACAAAAGAGCTATGAATGTTACAAGAAAAGGCGTAGACATTACGTGAGGATGTAGGTCCCCCAAAAGGTAGCTGAAGAAAGGGAATTCTGTGATCGTGTAATCTAAACCTTTTAGGTTACATTCGTTTCCAAAAAAATTCGTTATCCTAGAAGCTTTGAACCACCACCAGAAGTCGATCGGTCTCCAAGAATCCACAACTGTAGTAGTATCATCAGTCATCCCATCAATACACACTAGATTCCAAAATGACGAAGACCCAATCATGTTTTGTCGGAGCAGTTCCATAAAGCCTTGCAAATTTGCAAGTAAGATTGCGGAGATTACTGAAATAATGCCAAATAAAAACCGTGTTGAGAGTCTTGGTATTATTCTTAATAGAGTGGAGGATAATCCAAATACACTTATTGCAACAAGGCTCGGCACAGTGGCCATACTTAGGTTGTATGCAACTTCAGGTCTAATTGCGCTAAGTTTACCTATATTCCCGAAAATCCAATATCCAAAATAGTAGTAGCTAATATTTGCATCTTTCATCCAGGGATCAATTGGACCACCTGTATCTGAAATCAACATAGCATTAAGAAACGCAAAATCCATGGGCTGTTCCGTATGGCTTATTGCAGGATGAAGATATCTGACAAATAAAAATATAAAGTAAGTAGTAAGAAATACAGATTCACATGCAAAGAGGTATTTCCAACGGGTTTGTATATATGACAGGATTTCATCCCTGTAATAAAAGAAGATATATCCACATCCTATAGTCAGGAGTGCTAGGATCAAATATATCCAAATGATCAATGTGCCAAAAGGTATAAATAAATTTGCCATCCATGTGGCAAGACCTATTGTGGCCAGCCCCAAGGGTTTTGAAAAACAATAGCCTTTGTCTTCGGAGCCAGCGAAAATTTTGAAAATAATTGGTAAAAATATAAAACCAATCAATTCAATTACAAGTAACCAAATTATGGGTGCCGTCATGGATACATTATATGTCCACATTTAGCGATTCGTGACACTCTTGTAATCAATATCCCCAAGTTTAAATATTCGGTTTTGTGAGAGAGACACTGTTGAAAACAATTCAAGTTTATTTTTTTGGTTATGTTCCACAACCTTGATATGGACGTGAATTACTCTATCAAGGGTGTCTTTAGATGAAAATCTGTAGCTTTTTGAAAATTGTGGGCAATTTGTAACGTTAGATAGTCTGTGTGTTGTTTTGTAGAAATCATAAGTCCAGTGGGCATGCCATCTTTGTCAAATCCATTTGGCACTGATATGGATGGCTGTCTTGATTGATTGAATACTCTTGTATTCCTACTTTTGAGGTCAAGACTTTCTTGCTTTTTGCCTATAATTTCAGCAACTTGATTACACGTAGGAACAATATATCCGTCTATGCCTCCTGCATGTAGTGTTCTTTCGAATTCCAATTCTAAATGCGCGCGCCCTTCTAAAGATCTTACATATTCATGTACAGAGTCATCGAGACCTTTCAATAAGGACTTACGAACTTCTTCTCCGATTAAGTGACTATTATTCCTAAGTACATTTTCTACATATGTTGCCCCTTCAACACGCGCGATTGAATTAGGTGTATACCTCACATTTGGTTCAGACTCAGTAATTTTGATGCCTAGGGTAGATAGTATTTTTAAAGATTCCTCAAAGGAGCTTATGACAGAATTTTCACAATTTTCTAGTAGGCTTGGGATGATCGCCAATGTCAAACCACTGATAGAGTGTTCTATTTGATTTGTAAAGGATTGTTTTATACATGGGCCTACCATAGATTCCAGCATAAGAGCGCAGTCATACGCTGATCTTGCCATAGGTCCTGCATGATCCAAGGTCTTTGATAAAGGTATTATTCCTTGTGTGCTTACAAGTCCGTAGGTTGGCTTGTGTCCTGTTATTCCGCAGAATGCCGCAGGGTTTCTGACGGAGCCTCCAGTGTCTGTGCCAAGTGCTGCCGGAACTTGACCAGCGGCTAGCGCCGCTCCTGAGCCTCCGGAGGAGCCTCCTGGAATGCGGTCCAGGCCCCATGGATTACGAGTGGGCCCATAGTGGGGGTTATTGGTAGTCATACCAAAAGCTAACTCATGAGTGTTAGTTTTACCCATCATGATCATACCGGCTTGGGACAGTAATTCCACGACTTTTGCGTTTTCTTGGGGTACTCTATTCTGGTATGCCAATGTGCCACCAGCAGTTGTTATCCCTGTGGTGTCGTAAAGATCTTTTACTGCTAACGGTATTCCATCGAGAGGACTTTTTGGCTCTTTTGATGAAATACGCTTATCCGCATCCTTTGCTTGTTCCATTGCTAGGTCTGCAGTAACAAGAACAAAGGAATTTATGATCGAGTTGGTTTTATCTATGTTACTAAGAGTATCTTGAGTAAGCTCAACAGCAGATATCGTTTTATTGTCTAAGAGGTTTCTGAGCTGAAATATGGAACGGTAATCACTTGTAACTGTTTTCATCGCTGCATAATACAAAAATTTTTAATAAGAGCATATATGAAATAATAAGACGTGAACCCATTATAATTATCGGATCAAATTTATATTGTGTGATGTAAGCCTAAAATGAGATGTCTTTTTGTAGGAAATTGTTATTGATTGAATTTCAATGAACTGTATTAATTTTCGGTTATCGCAATATCTATTAATGAATCGACAAATTGATTTGCGTCAAACAGTGCCATATCGCTTTCTGACTCACCTGTGCCAACAAATAAAATCGGTAATCTAACGTCTTTTACTATTGGTAGGGCTATACCCCCTTTGGCGGACCCATCAAGTTTAGAAAGGAAAACTCCATCGCAAGGTACTGCCTCCTGGAAAGATTGTGCTTGAGATATTCCATTTTGGCCAGTCGTAGCATCTATGGTTAATAATACTTTCACCTTGTTATCTCCAGCCTCTCTTGTGGATATTCTATGTATCTTTTTTAGTTCTTCCATCAAATTTGATTTATCTTGTAGCCTTCCGGCTGTATCAATTATTGCGATGTCGGCCTTTCTGCTTTTTGCCGCAGATATAGTATCGAAAGCTACGGCTCCAGGATCGGATCCTGGTTGATGGGCAATCATTGTCACAGAAAGCTTATCGGCCCAGGACTTAAGTTGTTCTGGAGCAGCAGCTCTAAAAGTGTCGCCGGCACCAACTAGAATTTCTTTTCCATTTTCTATATACCAATTTGCCAGTTTCGCGATAGTTGTCGTTTTTCCTGCCCCATTGACACCAACCATCAATATCACAAGAGGACTTCCGTTGGTATCCATGAGCCAGTTGGGTGACTTTATAGACAGTATTTCAATTAATATTTGTTTTAACAATAAGAAAGCATCGTTTTTGGATCCATTTGATTTATTAGAATGACGCGTTTTTAGTTCAGTAATAATTTGTTCGGTGGTTGTTAAACCCACGTCTGAAGAAACTAAAATGTCTTCAAGATCGTCTAATAACTCATCGTTCAGAAGATTGTTGGTAAACAAATTTTTGATTTGTCCCAGCATAGAGCCCCTTGTTTTTGTCAAAGCACCCTTTAGATTTTCTTGATTATTTTTTTTGAAAAATTTCAGCATTTTCCTTTTGAAATCCTTAATTAATATGTGCTTCCATAATATTAATTTCTAGTATATATTTTTACATATGATATTCAAGTAAAGGGAATTTTGAATGGAACTCAGAGAATTAAAAAGTTTTGTATCTGCTGCTCGCCATAATAGTGTTTCAAAGGCGGCAGAGGAGCTAGGTTTGGGTCAACCTACGGTTACGACACATGTCAAGAAGCTAGAAAAAGAATTGTCTATGGTGCTCTTTGATAGGATAACTCGACCTATACGGCTTACTCTGTCTGGACAAGCTATTTTTGAATTAGTAGAACCATTGATTGATGGAATAGAGTCTCTCGCTATCCGTACCTCAGAGGCAGAGGAACGAGGACCGGTCACAATTGCTTCTACACCGGATATTATTCCCCATACTTTATTGAGGGTTGTTAGAGTTTTTAATGATCTCCATCCTAATGTATATCTCAAGATACATTCAGCAACAAGAACTGAAGTAATATCTATGGTTCGAAAGGGTGAGATAGATGCTGGAATAATCCAATATCCTGAAAGAGGTGACGATTTGGATTTCGAGCCTTTGTTTCTTTATGAGAGGGTTTTGATAGCCCCAAAAGATCACGAGCTTCTTTCTAAACCCATAGATTCGTTAGACCCAATAGCCGAATATCCTCTCATTTTAATGGCGAAGGGCACATACACACGTCATATTCTTGAAGAACAACTTCAAAAGAGTGGTCTAAATTACGAAGTAATTATGGAACTCGAGAGTATGGATATGATAAAGAAATTTGTATCTTTGGGAATGGGTGTTTCGGTAGGTCCGAGATTAGCTATTGAGGAAGAAGATTTAAAGGAATTAGGTATGATCAGTTTGGCTAATTTTCTTCCTGTTGATCAGGCTGGGCTACTCACATTACCTGGGAAAACCCTTTCAACCCCTGCGTCTAAATTCATGTCAGTTATGAGGGACGTACTTAAGGTTTCAGAATCTTTTCGGACAGTTTGACATCTACTAATTTGGCCGTTACCAGCTGGCGATGGTCGTAGTAAGGCCTATTCGAACAAGTTACTAAGACTATGTGGTCATTACCAGGGTCATAGAGTTTCAAGTCAGATTCATGCATTACTTGTGATTTAATCGCCTGGTATACAAACTCGTTCTTGTCAGTTGAGAGTAGAACGTAAACAGGGTCACCGTCTCTTAGCATGTCAGCTACGTCTGGGAGATTATGAAAGACATTCCCTTCGCTTTTTATAGGGCTTTCCAAATGTCCGAAATACCAACCTGTTACGCTACTATCAAAATCTTGATTGTACGGAATTCTTCCAACAATATTTTTCGGTGTTTCATATTCCCATTCCCCATCTTTTTGGATTATTTTTAGATTCTCTATTGATGAATCGACTCCAATTGCTGGGATTTGCATGGTAAGTGGTAATTGCATCAAATCAACGACGGTTAAATTTGCAACTCTTTCTGAAGAACTCTTATCAGTAATTATTTGTGGGCTTTCATTTTCGCCGGCCCATGTAGGGTCTGCCCAATCTTTAGGATGAATCGAAGATACAAAATCATTAGAGGCATATCCATTTAATAAAGGAGTAATTGAATGGGATTTCACCTGGATTTCTAAGTTCATTGATTCTGGTTGAGGCGTTAAAAAAAATAAGTTATTTTCCTTGGCATATTCTTTTTTCTCAACGGATAGAGCTATTGTTTTTTCTGGCTGCTCTACTGATTTGTTATCTGGTGGTACTACAAAAGAATGATGGGATTGTTCTTTGGCATGAACAAAATCTTTGTCAGTGTTTTTATCATCAATTACAACGATTTTTGTAGCGTCAACATTGTCAACTTGAATTGATGCGTTTAAATCATCAAGTTTACTTTCTGAGTAAATGCCCAATATGTACATCGACACCGAAAAAACAATTAGGGTGGAACCAGTTATTGCCAATATTAGGCCTAATGTTTTCTGTCCAGATAATTTCATATGTACACGCAACGTAAATGCTCTATTTTACGTAATCGACTGTTATAAGCGAATTATACGTGAATTGATTTTCTTAATATCGGCCATAAAATTAAAAAGGGAGACCATTAAACTCGGTCTCCCTTTTTAATTTTATATGCGGTTTATCGGATTCTGGGAGAGTGAGACGCTCCACTCGCTATGGGTTCATTTAAATAAACGTCACCATTACGGATTTTGATATTAAATCCGCAACTCGGGTTACTGCAAACCCAGGCCTTGTAGTGAATTGGTGCTCCTTGGCTCCCGAAATCAGATAATGGTAGCAGGTCTCCATCACTGCATTCCCTGCAATCGGGATATGCGCTTTCAGTCATATAAACACTCCTATCTTCCCAGCGTTCTTTTTAAATTACAGGTTCAAGACTAGCATGCTTGTGACGAAAAGAACAAGTATTAATTTTTAGTCCTAAATCTAAAATGTCAATTATTGTGATTTAGAAATAACGTTAGTGTCAGAGTTTTGTTTGGTTCATATACA
>CAYFIW010000012.1:6792-40071 GCA_964343265.1 uncultured Dehalococcoidia bacterium
ATATACATTATGAAATTATTGAGTTTTGAAACATGCATGAAAATTAAATTTATTTAACATGGTGAGTGAGAATTGCAAAAAATTTCCTCTTGAAGAAATTCTATTTAATGACTAATCCTCGATTAAAATGATGTTAAATTAAATGTAAATTAATTTGAAAACTGAGCGCTGTTAGCCAAATAATTTTAGGGCTGTCAGTGACTTTATTTGTCTTTTTGTAAGTGGATCAAAACCAGATCTGTCAATTTGCTTGAGGATTACATTTGGGTTTACCAAAGGATAATCACTCCCAAATAAAATTTTCTGGGGTCCACAAATTTTTTCTACTACTTGGAAAATTCTAGGATCGTAAAGCAGATTCGTTGCAGCGGTATCGAAATAAACATTTGAGAAAGCACTATCTACCTCAGGCATTAATAAATAAAAAGGTAGACCTCCACCCCAGTGGGCCAGAACAATTTCTGATTCAGGAAAATTCGATACAAATTTTTCGACGGTGTCTGGATAAGTTATGCCTTTACCTGAATATTTGTGCCCAACTGGCTCTGAACAATGAATTACAACAGGTAAGTTTTTAGAATCAACTAATTGCATGAATGGTTTCATTAAAGAATATTCGCCTAGGTCAATTCCTTGGTTAGTAGTGTGGATTTCTCCTATACCCTTAGCTCCTTTTTGTACACAACGTTCAGCTTCATAGACACCTTTAAATTCACCACAAGGGATAATCCCGGTTACGGGAATAAGTCTTTCTGGGTACTTAGTGGCGGACTCTAACAAGTAGTCGTTGACGTATTGATTTAATGAATGATCCGTCCATCCCATTCCCATCACCACCGAAATTTTGATACCTCGTTCATCCATAGAGTTTATTAATGCTTCAGCTGTGCTGGTTTTAGTTCTTGGGTTAAACAGTTCATTTAAAGTAGAATCGGTTTTTGAGTATTTGGATATATTTTTGGTAATTTCTAATGGCAGAATATGTGTGTGACTGTCTACTATCATATTTTGTCCTGTTAGAAATTCGTAAAGCTTTATAATTTGTTACTTTAATAGTAATGGGTCGCTGATTGTATTAATAATTCTGCACTAACGAAGTGTAAATTGGGAGTGTTTTATGAAGGCTGTTTATTTAGAGCAACACGGAGGGCCAGAGGTTTTAACCTACGGGGAAGTAGAAGATCAGCCGATGGGTGCCTCGGAAGTTAGAATAAAAGTTAGGGCCTGTGCTCTTAATAGATTGGATTTATACACCAGAGCAGGTTTAAGAGGCACGACTATCAATTTTGACGGACCGCATGTTCTTGGCGCGGATGTGTCGGGTGAAATCGTTGAGGTAGGTAGTGATGTAAAAAACTTGAGTGAGAATATGAGGGTTCTTGTAAATCCTAGGGTTACATGCATGCAGTGCAGGTATTGCCTTTCTGGAAAAACAGAGTTTTGTCCAAGATCTTCAATGGTTGGATCTAGCAAATTTGGGGGATACGCTGAGTTCATAGTAGTTTCATCTTCTTCGGTAATTCCCATTCCGGATGTTTTAGATTTTGTTCAAGCTGCTTCCTTACCTACGGTATTTATGCCTTCATGGAACATATTAGTCAGGACAGCTCAACTACAACCATGGGAGATTGCATTGGTTCCATCTGCTTCTAGTGGTGTCGGTACTGCTGCGATACAAGTTGCAAAGAATATTTGTGGTTCCAATGTAATTGCAACCACAAGTACAGATGAAAAAGCCTCAAAAGCGTTGGATATCGGTGCCGATTATGCTCTTAACTACAGAGAGGACAATTTAGCTGAAAAAATTAAAGAAATCACTCAAGGCGCTGGTATAGATGTGGTAATTGATCATGTTGGGACGGATTTATGGAATGCTGTTAACAGAAGCCTCGCTGTTGGTGCGAGGTATGGGATATGTGGAGTAACATCAGGGTACCGTGCTGAATTACAAATGGGAGCCATGTTCACGCGATATTTAACAATGTTTGGTGTATTTATGGGAAGACCAGAGGATCTTAGGCAGATTATATTCCACGCAGGAGAAGGCAATATTAGGGGTATTATAAGTAATACATATCCATTGGAGGATGCCAGGAAGGCTCATGAAGATATGGAAAAACTTAATTTTTTTGGTAAATTGGTACTCACATTGTGACGGCCCATGTCGAACGCCTAAGATATCCCGCTTGGTAATTAATAAATGGTTTATTAAGATCTAGTTGCAGGGGGCCTCATTTCTATCTGAGCTCTGACTGAAGGATTAACAAGTGACATAGGCCATGTACCATTTAGGAGTCTAGCTGCCTCTTGACCAACTTGTATTTGGGACGCTACTCTCGCTCTGTCTGACGTACCTGCGGAATGAGGTGTGACTATGACATTATCCATATTGAATAAGGCATTATCAGGTGAAGTGGGCTCTACTTCAAAGACGTCTATGCCGGCCCCTGCTATTTCCTTGTTCTGTAGGGCTTTAACCAGAGATTCTTCATCTACAGTTCCACCCCGGCAAGTATTTATAAAATAAGCAGTTTCTTTCATAGCTTTAAAAAAGTCTGACCCAACCAATTTGGCAGTTTGGTTATTGAGTGGAGTATGCATGGAAACGAAGTCGGCCCTAGCCGCTACCTCTTCTAAGCTCCCAACGAGTTCCACCCTGTATTCTTTAGCAATCCAAGGTTGGATGTATGGATCATAGGCTATTACACTCATACCCAAGGCTTGCGCTTTTCTAGCGACCGCTCGGCCAATGTTACCCAAGGATACTAGTCCTAGAGTTTGATCTGTGACAGGAACCATAGGTAACATAACGTTCCTTGTCTCATCTCCCCATTTTCCAGACTTAGTTAGGTCGTTTAGTATGGTAAGCTTTTTGGCACAGGCTAGAATTAGCATAATCGCGTGATTAGAAACCTCTTCTGTACAGAAGCCAGCCGTGTTAACGACCATTAAAGATTGAGCGGTCGCCGCTTCATGGTCAATGTGATTAAATCCGTGCCCGAAGCTGACTATGGCTTGTGCATCTTCAATTTCTTGGATAACCGTCCTAGGCATTGGAACGCCTTGATTAATAATGACGTCAGCTCCCTTCACAGCTTCTATAGTTTCCCCCTCACTGTTGCAAACATAGGTGTCAAATTCGTGTTCTACATTGTTTAGTTGTTTCTGAACCAATTCTGCGTCAGGAGTTCCTCTAGAAATCATAGCAACTTTTAATTTACCCATTGGTTTCCATCCTCTAACTTTCGACTTAATTTTGATTTATTGTTTTTATCAGGTCGTATTTATACAACTAATAAGTACTTGCTGACCTGGGTAGGCTAGAGGATCCCATTAAATATTGGTCTACCCCACGCGCTGCTTCTCTACCTTCAGCCAATGCCCAAACAACTAGAGATTGACCTCTTGACATATCTCCCGCAGAAAAAATGCCTGGTACGTTTGTCATTTTGTTAGCGTCAGTCATGACGTTGCCTCGAGCGTCCAGGTCTATTCCAGCGTCTGATAACATTCCGTCATGCTCTGGATGTAGAAATCCCATAGCGAGAAGAACAAGATCTGCATCTAGTTCAAATTCGCTACCTTCAATTTCAATCATTTTAGGTCGGCCAGTTGAGTCTGGTTCTCCCCAGTCTAATCTAACTCCATGTAATTTCTGTAATTGATTATTTTCTCCAGAAAATCTTTTGGTTAGAATATTGTAGTCTCTGTTGCCTCCTTCTTCGTGTGAAGAGGAAGTTCTTAACGTCATGGGCCAATTGGGCCACATATCTCCGTCTAACCTGTCTGTTGGAGGCTCAGGAAGAAGTTCGAGTTGGTGAACTATTTCTGCTCCTTGCCGATGGGCAGTACCTAGGCAGTCAGATCCAGTGTCGCCTCCACCGAGTATTATCACCCTTTTGCCTTCAGCAGATATTCTTTCCGAGGGATCAATAACTTCCCCACTATTAATCCTATTTTGTTGAGTCAAGTAATCCATTGCATAATGAACTCCATTTAGATCTCTTCCTTCTACAGGTAGATCTCTTGGAATGGTTGATCCACCAGTAAGAAGAATAGCATCCGTTTCATCCATCAATTTTTTTATTGGTATGTTCTTTCCAATATATGCATTGGTGATAAATTCAATGCCCTCTGAACGCATCTGGTCTACTCGCCTTTGAACAACTTTTTTCTCTAGTTTAAAATCTGGAATTCCCAGGCGTAGGAGACCACCTATTCTGTCATTTTTTTCATAGACAGTTACTTTGTGTCCTGCCCTATTTAATTGTTGTGCTGATGCTAGTCCAGCAGGTCCTGAGCCTACCACTGCTACTTTTTTACCTGTACGTATTTCAGGGGGAGACGATTTTATCCAACCTTCACTCCATCCACGGTCAGAAATTTCTTTTTCAATGTGCTCTATAGTAACCGGGTCTTCGTTTATGTTTAGAACGCATGATGCCTCGCAAGGTGCCGGGCATATTCTTCCCGTGAAATCTGGGAAATTATTTGTTGAATGGAGCTCTTTTAATGCTTCCTCCCATTTACCCTTGTATACCAAATCATTAAAGTCAGGAATGATATTACCCAGCGGGCATCCACCCATGCAGAAGGGGACTGCACAATTCATACACCTGCTTCCCTGAGCCTTTGCCTCTTCTTCACCCCATTCTTCATAAAACTCATCGTAGTTACCTAATCTTATCGATACAGGGAGCCGGCTTGGTGTGGATCTTTTAAATTCTTTAAAACCTGTTGGTTTACCCATTAATTGATATCGCCTCGTTTTCTAATGAGATTTTCTTTCAGCAAGGACACGTTTGTAGTCTCTTGGCATAACTTTTATAAACTTATCCAGATATTCATCCCAATTTTCTAATATTCTTTTTGCGTTTTTACTTTCGGTGTGATTTCTATGTGTTTCTATTAATCTTTTCAAATTTTGAACATCATCATTTTCCGTTACAGGATCTAAATCCACCATTCCTTTATTACATAGAGACTCAAACTCTCCTGATTCGTCGAGTACATATGCTTCTCCTCCACTCATGCCTGCAGCAAAATTTCTTCCGGTGGGTCCGAGTATCACCACTTTCCCTCTTGTCATATATTCACAACCGTGGTCACCCACTCCCTCTACAACCGCCTCAGCTCCACTATTTCTCACTGCAAAGCGTTCACCTGCAATACCCCTGATGAACGTTTGACCTCCCGTGGCTCCATATAAGGCTACATTGCCAATAATTATGTTCTCTTCTGGAACAAAATTAGCCTGACTTTGCGGCTTTATAATCACTCGTCCGCCTGAAAGACCTTTGCAGAAGTAATCGTTAGCATCACCTTTAAGGTCTATTGTGATTCCCTTACTTAGAAATGCTGCAAAACTCTGACCGCCCGAGCCTTCTAGGTCTAGATTTATGGTTTCGTCCGGTAAGCCTTCATCGCCATACAATTTTGCTATTTCATGGCTCAAGGTGGTTCCTAGCGTTCTGTGAGAATTATTTATGGTTCTCTTTATGCTTACTTTTGACGCTTTCTTTATGGCGTTTTCTGCTTCTTTAATCAGATCGTTGTCTATGGATTCATCAAGGCCATGGTCTTGGTCTGTGATGTGGTGACGAGCAACACCTGTAGGCACATCGGGCATATGGAGCAGATTAGATAACTCCAACCCCTGGGTTTTCCAATGATCTATCGCAGCTCGACCGTCCAGCAAATCTACTCTTCCGACCATATCATTGATCGTTTTAAGGCCTAAATCAGCCATGATTTGTCTCAAATGTTCTGCGATAAAAAAGAAATAATTAATAACGTGTTCGGGTTGACCTGCAAATTTTTTGCGAAGATCAGGATCCTGTGTTGCGATTCCTACGGAACAGGTATTGAGATGGCATTTCCTTAGCATTATGCATCCCATAGATATTAACGGTCCTGTTGCTAGACCAAATTCTTCGGCTCCTAGTAGGCATGCTATAGCAACGTCACGGCCAGTTTTTATCTGTCCGTCTGTTTGAACTACTATGCGTCCTCTTAGATCGTTCATCACTAGGACCTGTTGTGTTTCAGCTACTCCAAGTTCCCATGGTAATCCTGCGTGCTTTATTGAAGATTCTGGGGATGCTCCTGTTCCACCACTGTGACCACTTATTAGAACGACATCTCCGTGTCCTTTGGAAACTCCCGCTGCAATCGTTCCAACTCCAGACTCTGCCACAAGTTTTACGTGCACCCGTGCACTTGGGTTCGAACTTTTCAGATCATGAATAAGTTGTGCTAGATCTTCAATTGAATAAATATCATGGTGTGGAGGTGGGGATATAAGTTCCACTCCAGGTGTGGAATTTCTTACGCCGCCTATATATTCGTCTACTTTGTGGCCAGGTAGTTGACCGCCTTCTCCTGGCTTTGCGCCTTGGGCCATTTTTATCTGCAGGTCTTTGGCTTTAGATAAATAATTTATCGTCACACCGAACCTACCGGAGGCGACTTGTTTTACCGCACTGTTTCTGGAGTCGCCATTATTATCTGGAATGTATCGTGCAGAATCTTCCCCGCCTTCACCTGTATTACTGCGTGCCTGGATACGATTCATAGCGATTGCCATGGTTTCGTGAGCTTCTCTACTTATAGAACCCAGTGATATTGCACCGGTGGCGAAACGTTTTACTATTTCTGCGGCTGGCTCAACTTCTTCGATAGCAATAGGATCATTGGATTTTTTAAAATCCAATAATCCCCTTATTGTACTTAATCGTCTACTTTCATCGTCTATATGTCTTGCGAAATCTTCATAGGAGTTCCAGTTGTTAGTTTTTACAGCGTGTTGTAGAGACGATATGGTCTTTGGATTCCACATATGGAATTCACCATCGCGCCGCCATTGATACTGACCTCCGGGGTCTATTTCAAGGGCGCCGTCAACATTTCTTTCTGATTTCACATTCCCAAATCCAATATTATGTCGAGCCACGGCTTCTGCCTGAAGTTCTTTGATTCCTATACCCCCGACCCTTGATGGCGTACCGGTGAAATATTCTTCGACTAGGGTTTGATTTAATCCGACAGCCTCAAATATTTGGGCACCCCTGTAACTTTGTATCGTGGATATACCCATCTTAGACATTATTTTCAATACACCCTTCTGAGAGGCTGCAAGAAAATTTTCTATAGCTTGCTTTGGTTCTATATCTACAGTGTATTCTTCATTCTGAATTTGGCTCGTTAAGGTTTCAAATGCCAAATACGGGTTTATTGCCCCAGCCCCAAAGCCGACAAGCAAGCCGAAGTGTGTTACTTCTCTGGCTTCACCGGTTTCTATTACAATTCCAACTTTGCTTCTCACCCCTTCTCTGATCAGATGGTGATGAACACCAGACGTTGCTAAGAGACTTGGAATTGGAGCATGTTTTTCGTCAATGCCGCGGTCGGACAAAATGATGATATTAGCTCCATTTTGTATAGCTAGTGAAGTTTCGGAACGGATTGACTCCATTGCTTTCTCAAGTCCGTTGTCATCGTTTGGGTTGAATAGTATTTCTATGGTCTCAGAAGACAAACCATTGAGGTCACACTGTTTTATTTTCGCAAGCTCATGGTTGTCAATAACAGGCCTTTTCAAGGTTATTTGACGACAATGTTCTGGGGTCTCTGAAAAAAGATTTTTTTCTTCTCCGATTGTTGCTCTCAGTGAAGTCACTAATTCTTCTCTAATAGCATCGAGAGGAGGGTTACTGACTTGCGCAAACAATTGTTTAAAGTAATTGAATAAGATCGGATTTTTGTCTGAAAGAAAAGCCAGTGGAACATCATTGCCCATTGAACCGGTCGGTTCGTAAGCATTGATAGCCATGGGTTCCATTATTATTCTGAGGTCTTCCAGTGTATATCCAAATGCATTTTGTCTCTGAGTTAAGGTATCTGGTGACTCATTAGGTAATGCTTCGGGTGCTGGCAGGTCATCCAAAAACACTCTGTTTTCAGATAGCCAGTCGCCATATGGTTTTTGGTTGGACAGAGATGTTTTTAAATCGTCGTCATTAACGATTTCTCCTTTTTCAGTATCTAGTAAGAACATACGTCCGGGATAAATTCTCTCTTTGGAGAGAATTTTTTCCGCCGGTATGTCTATAACTCCTGTCTCCGAAGCCATAACCAGCAAATTATCACTGGTCACCAAGTACCTACATGGTCTTAATCCATTTCTGTCGAGGACAGCACAAACTTTTTTCCCGTCCGTACCAATGACGAGAGCTGGACCGTCCCAAGGTTCCATCATGCTGGCATGGTATTCATAAAAATCCTTTTTGTTTTGATCCATCGGAATATGGTCGCCCCATGCCTCTGGTATTAACATCATCATGGAATGTTCTATCGTTCTGCCAGTTGCTAAAAGTAGCTCTAGTGCATTGTCTAATGACGCTGTGTCACTTTGTTCTGGCCTAATTATGGGAACAAGTTTTTCCAAATCTTTACCTAGCTGGTCAGACGTGAATGCTTTTTCCCTGGATTTCATCCAGTTTACGTTGCCGCGATGGGTGTTAATTTCCCCATTATGTATCGCTAATCTATATGGGTGAGCTAGTTTCCATGTACCGAGAGTGTTAGTACTAAACCGTGAATGTACTAAGGAAAATGAACTTTGAAAATTTGTATCACCAAGATCTTTGTAAAAATCCTCTAGTTGGTGGGCCATCACTAGACCCTTGTACACGATTTTGTTACTTGATAACGAGCATATATAAAAATCTTCCTCTAACTCAGAAGGTATAGCTTCTGCAATGGCTTTCTCGATGACACGCCTGAGAATATATAGTTTGATTTCAAAATCATTTTCACTAATCTCATTTGTTGTTTGGACAAAAAATTGCTTAATTTGCGGTCTTGATCGATTTGCTAGAATTCCGATTTGCGACGGATCAACAGGAACCGTCCTCCATTGAAATAGGTCCATGCCTTCGTCGTTAACGCATTTCTCTATTATCTTTTCACATGTATTTGAAATTTGTTCCTCTATTGGCAGGAAAGTCATGCCAACTCCGTATTTACCTACAATTGGCAAATCTGTGTCCCAACTGTCTGCCTCTAACCTGAAAAATTTGTCCGGCATTTGAATCAAAATTCCTGCGCCGTCGCCTGTTTCCGGGTCTGCGCCAGCAGCTCCCCTATGACCTAAATTTGATAGCGCCTCAAGCCCCTGTGAGACAATTCTATGAGATTTTTCGCCCTTGATATTAGCCACCATACCAACCCCGCAGGCGTCGTGTTCAAACCTTGGGTCGTATAGGCCTTGTTTGGTTGGTTTTGGAAGATCAGGATGTTCGTAAGGCTGCTTCATTTTAAGTTTATTTAAATCTCCGTTATAGGGTCGGAAGATACCTGTCCAGTTCGTACTGAGAAATCTGGCCATTGTATCTGTCCCACTCAATCTTTTTATTTTCTATAAAGCTATGAAAAACGCTTTCGCCTAGTGCCTCTTTAACGAGATCACTTTTTTCAGTCACTTGAATTGCTTCCCAAAGGTTACCTGGAAGTGATTCAATACCCAATTCTTTGAGTTCAGATTTGGTCATGTCATGGGCACTTTTGTCCATCGACTCTGGCAACTCATATTCTTTTTCTATTCCTTCCAAACCTGCACATAACATAACACTGAATGCAAGATATGGATTGCACGCTGGATCGGGTGCTCTATATTCTATTCTTCTTGAGGATTCTCTCCCCGGTTTATAAGAGGGTATTCTAATAAGATCAGATCTGTTGACCTCTGCCCATGTGATGTAGGTTGGAGCTTCGTAGCTTGGCACTAACCTCTTGTATGAATTAACCCATTGATTAGTGACAAGAGTTATTTCTCTGGCATGCTTCAAAAGGCCAGCACAGAATTGCCGTCCTGTTTTAGACAGGCGATGAGTATCTTTCTCTCCATAGAACATATTGTCGTCCCCATTTGATAGAGACATATGTGTGTGCATTCCGTTTCCGTTTATTCCTGGTGCAGGTTTTGGCATAAATGAAGCGAAATACCCATGGCTAGATGCGATTTCTTTGACCACTAACTTATAAGTCATAACTGTGTCGGCCATGGTTAATGCGTCTGTGTGCCTTAGGTCTATTTCATGTTGACTAGGAGCTGCCTCGTGATGACTGGATTCAACAGGAATCCCCAATTCCTCTAAAGTAAGAACGGTTTCTCGTCTAAGATCCGTTCCTGGATTAGGCGTGATTTGGTCGAAATATTCGCTTGAATCTAAGAAATCGGTGTTTTTCTCATCTCTAAAATAAAAATATTCTATTTCAGGAGCGACATAATATGTGTACCCTTGGTCCGCAGCTCTTTTTAGGTTTCTGCGTAGGACATTTCTAGGGTCCCCCTCGAACGGTTTCTCATCCGGTGTCACTATGTCGCAAAACATTCTGGCTACCGCATTGGTTTTGGGTCTCCATGGAAGAACATTGAAGGTAGTCGGGTCAGGAAGAGCGTAGAGATCTCTTTCATCTGATCTCGCATAGCCTTCTATCGAAGAACCATCAAACCCCATTCCACGAGTCAGGGCATTGTGAAGCTCGTCAACTGTTATAGCGAAGCCTTTGATATTTCCTAAGATATCTGTAAACCATAGGCGTATAAATTTGACATCGTTGTCTCTCGCTTCGTGAAGGGCATATTCGACTGCTTCACTGTTGCGTTCCAACATCTAAAGGCCTTCCTTGGGTCCTTCATGAGACCTTTTGGCTTGTAGTCCCCCTGCTAAGACAAAATTCAGAAGATTTTTGCAGGCTATTTCCTCAACATTCAGGAGGGAAATTTTATTTGTTTGTGAAAAAAGTGTCAAACTTCCCTTACGCCCATTTGTCTTTGAATAATGAAGGTGTCTGAACGTTTTATTTGAACGTTCAGACACCTTCATTATTTATGAATTTATAAAAATCTATGCGTCGAAAGAGAGGTAGAACTCATACGGGTGAGGTCGTAGTCTTACTGGATCGACGTCGTTTTCAGTTTTGAACTTTATCCAGTTTTCTATTACATCTTCGGTAAAAACCCCACCTTTAAGGAGGAATTCGTGGTCATCTTCCAGAGCTTTTAAGGCTTCTTCTAAACTTCCAGGTACTTGAGGAAATGCCGCAGTTTCCTCAGCTGACAGCTCGAATAGATCTTGCTGAAGAGGTTCACCGGGTTCATATCCGTTCTCTATTCCGTCTAGTCCGGCCATTAACATGGCTGAGAAAGTAAGATACGGGTTGCAAGTTGGATCAGCTGACCTGAATTCAACTCTCTTTGCCTTTGGGTCATTGAAGTACATCGGAATTCTGCAAGCTGCGGACCTGTTACGAGCTGACAGGGCTAGTATGGTCGGGGCTTCAAACCCTGGAGTTAGTCTCTTATATGAATTAGTAGTGGGAGCAGCAAGAGCCATGAGGGCCTTTCCATGCTTGATTAATCCGCCTATGTAATTCAGCGCCAATTTTGAAAGACCTGCGTATTCGTCTCCTGCAAATAATGGCACCCCATCTTTCCATATAGATTGATGTGTGTGCATTCCTGTACCGTTGTCTTCAAACAACGGTTTGGGCATGAATGTGACCACTTTTCCGTGTCTTTTGGCAACATTTCTTACAGCGTATTTATACATCATTACTGAGTCAGCAGTCTTCAGTAATGAATCGTATTTCATATCTATTTCTGCTTGTCCGCCAGTGGCTACTTCATGATGTTGAGCTTCGATCACAAGTCCGAAGTCATTTACGAGTGACCTGACCATCTCACTACGAAGTTCTTGGGCTGTGTCAACAGGCGAAGCTGGGAAATACCCTTCTTTGTGTCGAGGACGATATCCTTTGTTCAGGGTTTGCCCGTCAAGCATTGTCTCGGCGCCTGAATTCCATATGCCTTCATCAGAATCTACTTTGTGCATCGCAAAATTGGATCCATAATCAAACTGTACTGAGTCGAAAATAAAAAATTCTACTTCAGGTCCCCAGAAAGAAGTGTCACCTATTCCAGTTGACTGAAGATATTTCTCCGCTTTCTTGGCTATATTACGAGGGTCACGACTGTAGCTTTCGCTTGTAATTGGGTCTCTGATGTCCGCAATACAGGTCACAGTTCCAGAGTGGAAAGGATCCACTTTCGCGGTCGAAGGGTCAGGTACTATCAACATGTCGGATTCGTCAATCGACTGGAATCCTCTGATACTGGACCCGTCAAAACCTACACCTTTTTCGACGAGAGAGTCGTCTACTTGTCCTATCGGTACTGAGAAATGCTGCCAAGTTCCAGGTAAATCCGTGAACTTGAGGTCCAAAATATCGCATTCGTTGTCCTTCATTAACTTTAATATTTCTGCTGCTTCGTTTGGCATTTGCCCTATCTCCTACACAAATTCATGTCTTCATATATTAGCCATTTAAAACGAGTGGAAGAACATTTAACTCTATATGCACTGTCTGCGTCCACTCTTACTATCATAATATTCGATTGTTAACTAATTGTTACATCACTAAAACTTTCTTTGACCTTGTAGAGGGTGGTTAGTAGAATCTGTTAACTAGGTTTAATAAATAAATGTTTAATGTGTGTTCATTAACTTTTTAATTAATTTGGAGGATGTGTAACGTGGCACCAGTGAAAATTGATATTTTTTATGATTTCGCTTGACCTTATGTTTACAATGCAGCCGTGTGGCTGGATAGAGTTCAAGATCAATCGGATGAAGACATAGAAATTAATTGGAAAAATTTTTCTTTGCAGCAAATCAATGCGGCTGATCCAGGAGACTGGAGAGTATGGAATGAGTCAGATCTCACAAACACACGATCCTTGATGGCTTCACTCGCGGGCGAAGCGGCAAAAAAACAAGGTGCTGACAAATTTTCAAAATTCTTTTTGGAGTTGCTTACACAGAGACATGGAGGAAACCGTGTTCCTCTCAATGACAATAGCGTTTTTTTAGAAGTCGCTGAGAATTGCGGACTTGACCTAAAGAAATTTGCAGAAGATTTAAAGGATGAATCTTTACTAGATACAATAGCGAATGATCACACTGAAGCTACTGAAGTATATGGCGCTTTTGGAACTCCTACATTCGTATTTGAATCGGGACAAACTGCATACCTAAAGACTTTTATACCTCCCGTGGAAGAATCTAAACAGGCTTTTGATAACTTCATAGAAATGTTCTCAAACAGATCGTATATTGGAGAAGTGAAACGTCCTCAACCGCCCTGGCCAAAAGGGGCAGTTTAATAATCTGGGTTACTTGGATCAGTCTTGTGAAATCATGTTCTGCAAATCCTAAATTTTTATCCCATGCAAGATCTTAAAAATATTGAAGAGGCACTTGGCCTTAAATTCAATAACGTTACCTTGTTAGAAGAGGCAATGACGCATAGTTCTGCGGCAAATGAAATTGGGGCTCCAAATTTTCAGTTTAAACATAACGAAAGGCTGGAATTTCTCGGAGACGCGGTACTGGATTTAGTGGTCGGGGGTATTTTATTTGACGCCAGACCCAATGATGATGAGGGAGTTCTCAGTACTCTGAAGTCACAGATAGTTAATGCTAAAACCCTTGCGGTTTGTGCCGAAAGATTAGGTTTGCCTGAGATGATTAATTTTGGCAAAGGGGAACTGAAAAACTTTGGTAATAGTAAGACTTCTAATTTGTCCTCAGCATTTGAGGCTTTAGTAGGCGCACTTTATGTTGATAAAGGATTTGATGAAGCAAGGACAATTGCAGAAAAATGGCTTAGTGTTGAAATTGAAGCTAATCTAATAGAGGGTGTACGAATAGATCCAAAGACTAGATTACAAATGACTTTGCAGAATCAAGATGGTAGTGTGCCGACTTATAGGATTAAATCCCGGTCTGGTCCAGATCACTCGCCCAAATTTGTTTGTGAGGTAATGTCTCACGGAGTTGTTCTGGCTTCAGGTATAGGATCGACTAAAGCCACTGCTGAGAGACAAGCGGCCACAAGAGCCATAAAAAATATTCACAAATGATATTCATAGAAGCATTTGATTTCGCTAGGGAAATACTGAGGCTAATTAAAATGTAAATTGGTTTGCCGCGTACGCTTTGCAATGCTTGAGAATAGGAGAGAGATATGGCGATGGTTACTGGGAACTACTTAATAGCCAAAACTTTAAAAGAAGAAGGTGTAGATACCCTTTTTTATTTAATGGGTGGTCCTAATTTCGACCTCGTTATGGAGTGCCAGGATCAGGGGATACGAGCGGTTGATTTTCGCCATGAACAGGCGGCTGCATATGCAGCCCATGCGTACGCAAGGGTTACCGGTAAGCCAGGAGTGGTTACTGCAGCTTCTGGACCTGGAACATTGAATCTTTTGACAGGTGTCTACGCATCATCCATTGATTGTGCTCCTATGCTGGTACTCGGAGGTGCTAGCGCCGTACATGAAATTGGGAGAGATACTTTTCAAGAAGTGGATCAGATGAGCATCATGCAGCCTGTTTGTAAATATTTGCACAGACCAACAAAGGCTGCTCGATACCCTGAGATTATTAGTACAGCTTATAGACAATCACAATCGGGAAGGCCCGGGCCTGTATACATAGATGTAGGAGGGGATGTTCTATATGAGGAAGTGGAAGAGGAAGCCATTAATCCAGCTACTAGATCTAGAGGTAAATCTAGACCGGCTGCTGAACATTTAGTTGTGGAGAATGCATTAAGAATGCTTTCAAAGGCGGAAAAGCCACTGATGTTTGCAGGGGGAGG
Organism: uncultured Dehalococcoidia bacterium; assembly: GCA_964343265.1. Lineage (GTDB taxonomy): Bacteria > Chloroflexota > Dehalococcoidia > Lucifugimonadales > UBA826 > CAYFIW01. The sequence continues at coordinate 21,522 of CAYFIW010000012.1, forward strand.
TGCGTTTTTCTCTGGAGCGTCTGAAGAATTAAAAAGGTTTGTAGATTTAACCAGCATTCCTTTCTATACAGCTCCTATGTCAAGAGGTTTGGTGCCTGAAGATCACCCTGTATCTTTCCCAGCTGCGCGATCAACAGCAATGAGGGAAGCTGATGTTGTTTTGGTAGTTGGTACAAGATTGAATTGGATGATGAATTACGGTAAGCGTTTTAACCCAGATGCAAAGATTATCCAAATCGATATTGATGATTCAGAATTGGGCCACAATAGAGACATTGAAATAGGTATATTCGGTGATGCAAAAACTGTCATGAGTCAATTTGCATCTGAGGTGGAGAACATGCCGTCTGCATTTGATGGGTCTTTGGAGTCACCGTGGATACTCAATCTTCAAAAGACCCAAGAACAAAAGGAAGTTGCAAATTTTAATGTTTTAAATTCTAGTCAAGTTCCCATTCATCCATTGAGATTATGCAAAGAGATCACCGAGTTTGTGGATAGAGACGCAATAATCGCGGTTGACGGAAATGAAATATTACATTTTGCAAGGCAATCTATACCAACGTATTATCCGGGACACAGATTAAATTCCGGAGTTACAGGGACTATGGGAGTGGGTCTTCCATACGGATTAGGAGCCCAGATAGCAAAGCCGAATAGTCAAGTTTTAGTGCTACATGGTGATGGATCCATGGGTATGAACGCAATGGAAATAGATACTGCAGTCAGACATAATCTACCAGTAGTTACAGTTGTTAGTAATAATGCTGGTTGGACTGCAAGAACCCCGAGTAAGAGAAAGCCGGGAAGGGAATTAGGATTTACAGAATTTGATAAGATGTCAGAAGCATTGCACGGCTATGGTGAAAAGGTAGAGGAACCTTCCGATATTAAACCTGCCTTAGATAAAGCTTTTTCCAGTGGAAAACCTGCTGTGGTGAATGTGATTGTAGAACCTTCAGCTGCCGGAGTCTCAAGAGCTTGGGGCGGCTCTAGAATGGAGTGATTTTCAGCGAGAGTAAATCTGCTGTTAATTTTTTTAAAACGTTTTAATTGAATTGCGAGCCCAAGACCTCAACTAAATTGAGGAATCTGGGGCACAGGATAATTGCTCACAAGGTCCAAAACATCATTCCTGACATCTTTTTCAATGCTTTCATCGCCAATATTCGAAAGCACTTTCAATATTAACTTTCCGACAGTGTCGACTGCAGATTCGTCCATTCCTCTTGTGGTTATTGATGGAGTGCCAAGTCTCATTCCGCTTGTAACACGTGGGGGCTTTTGATCAAAAGGTATGGCGTTTCTATTAATCACTATATTGGCTCTGCCAAGAGACTCCTCAGCTTCTTTCCCACTTATATTCATTGGGGTAAGGTCCACTAATGTCATGTGGTTATCGGTGCCGTTAGAAACCATTCTTAATCCGCCAGTTTTAAGTGTTTCTGCAAGTTGCTTAGCATTTTTAATTACTTGTATTTGATAGTCCTTAAATGCTTCCGAACTGGCTTCTTTAAATGCTACAGCTTTCGCAGCCACTGTGTGCTCTAAAGGTCCTCCCTGCATATTTGGAAAAACAGCACTGTTAATTTTTTTTCCTAGTTCAGGCTTGGACAATATTAAGCCACCCCTGGGCCCTCTGAGAGTCTTATGAGTGGTTGTTGTGACAATATCTGCATGTTCGACAGGAGATGGATGTACTCCGGCTGCTACGAGTCCTGCTATGTGAGCCATATCCACCATTAATTTAGATCCGACAGAATCACATATTTCCCTAAACTTTTTGAAGTTTATAGTGCGTGTGTATGCAGAGGCTCCCGCAATAATCAATTTTGGCTGATGTTCACTAGCGAGGTTTTTAATTTCTTCAAAGTCTATGGTCTCTAGTTCCCTATCCACACCATAAGAAACAAAGTTATACAATTTTGCGGAGAAATTAACGCTGCTTCCATGTGTTAAATGACCACCGTGGTCTAGGCTCATACCCATTACTGTATCGCCCGGATTTAGGGAAGCAAAATACGCTGCCATATTAGCCTGTGCACCGCTATGAGGCTGGACATTAGCAAATTCGGAATTGAATAACGTTTTTGCACGTTTTATCGCCAAATTCTCTACAACGTCAACAAACTCACAGCCTCCGTAATATCTTCTGCCAGGGTACCCTTCGGCGTATTTATTTGTAAAAACTGAGGACTGGGCCTCCATCACCGCACTACTTGCGAAATTTTCTGATGCTATTAAATTTATATTATCTTCTTGTCTCTTTTGTTCATTTTCTATAGCACTAGCAACTTCAGAATCAAACGATTTTAGAACCATGTTATTTTCATGCCTCATTTCATATTAGGGTTTGAGTAATTACTACTCTATTTATTGTATATGGTTTTCGAATTGTTATTTAAATATAATTCTTAATAGATCACTTATGCATGCTGACGTGAAAATTTTGCTACGATATTATTAATTACATCTATGATGAGTCTGGTACTAGGAAGGCAGCATCAAGTATTAAGGAGTGATGGTTAACCGATGACAACAGGGGTTCTTGAGAGGTATAGCCACCTACTTCCAGTAAACGACAAAACTCCCATTTTTAGTTTGGGTGAAGGATCTACGCCCCTAATCAAATCTAGATCTGTATCCAAATTTATAGGATGTGATGACCTATATTTCAAATTTGAGGGATGTAATCCCACCGGATCATTTAAAGATAGAGGGATGGTTGTAGCAGTAGCGAAGGCTATGGAGAAAGGTGTGGATACTATAGCCTGTGCCTCAACTGGAAATACAAGTGCTTCTGCTGCAGCATATGGTGCATATTGTGGTTTACGCACTACCCTTATTGTCCCAAAAGGGAATGTTGCTCGAGGCAAATTGGCTCAGGCTGTCGCTTATGGAGCACATATTGCAATGATTGAAGGTAGTTTTGACAAAGCCTTAGAGATAGCCCGGGAATTGTGTGAAAAACACCCGATAGAACTTGTGAATTCTGTCAATCCAAACAGAATCGAAGGGCAGAAGACGGCCGCATTCGAGATAATAGACGACCTTGGTTTGGCCCCGAATCAAATTTTTATACCTGTTGGGAATGCGGGAAATATTACCGCGTATTGGAAGGGATTTGTTGAAGGTAGATCGGCTAGTATGTCTGACTCGGTTCCTATTATGAATGGTTACCAAGCTGAGGGAGCTTCACCGATTGTCACGGGAGAACTCTTTATGAATCCTGAGACAGTTGCTTCGGCAATACGTATCGGTAATCCTGCTAGTTGGTCAAAGGCTTTAGAAGCAAGAGATGAATCTGGTGGCGTTATCGACAGTGTTACAGATGATGAGATACTTTCAGCCTATAAGAGGCTCGCTTCAACCGAAGGTGTTTTTTGTGAACCAGCCTCTGCTGCATCCGTTGCAGGACTTATCAAGCAGGTTGAAAATGGGACAAAATTTGATGGTCAAGTTCTGGTATGTATTTTAACTGGTAATGGGTTAAAAGATCCTGATATAGCTGATAGCCTTGAACCAGCCTCCATTGGAGAATTTTCCGCAGAACTTTCTTCTGTTGAAAAGGCATTATCTCTGGCATGACTCAACTTGAACCAGAATGTTCTGATGGCTCTGATATAAATGTAGCTGGCATCGAGGATGCGGTTTCCAACATATTGAGGTACATAGGGGAAGATCCGGAACGTGACGGCTTGGCCGACACCCCAAGGCGTGTAGCCCAACTGTATACGGAAATTTTTTCTGGGCTGAGGGAAAACCCTGCAGATATCCTGGTCCCATTATTTGAAGATGATTACTACGACCCTGTTTTAGTTTCAGGTATTCCGTTTCATTCGATCTGTGAGCATCATTTACTCCCTTTCACGGGGATAGTCAACGTTGCATATTATCCCAGTGGTAAAATTCTTGGAGCTAGTAAAGTGACCAGATTAATAGATTCTATATCTCGAAGGCCTCAGATTCAGGAGAGATTGACCTCACAAATAGCAGACATCATCCACAATGGCTTGAATTCACAAAGTACTCTTGTTTATATGTCCGCTGAGCATATGTGTATGACCATCAGGGGAGTTGAAAAAAAGGGAAGTAAGATTGTTACATTGGCACAAAGGGGAAATAAAGACCTGGGGTTGGATTTAAAAGATTTGATGCGATTACAGTAATCTCAATATTAGAAAGGGAGCCATGAGTTTTTTTGGAATAGAAAAATACAATCTTCTAGAAGATGTTTGGAAGGACATTTTACCTAAAAGTTCTACAAATACTATTTTTATAACTCCCACATGGCAGTCTGTATGGTGGAGGAGATTTGCTGCACAAAAGCAGCCAATAATAAGGCAAATACTTTCTGATGGGGACCCTATTGGAATTATTCCGTTGTTAGATCATGGAGATGAATTGACTTTCATTGGTGACTCTAATGTTTTTGACTATATGGATTTCCCAGTAGTCTCAGGAAGAGAAGAAGAGTTTTTTAGTGCAGCATGGATTGAAATTAAGTCAATGGATTGGGTGGGTATGCGCTTGGAGTCTATTCCCGAAGATTCTCCAACAATAGGTTTTGCAGAGAAGTGGGCTGACTCTGAAGGCTATTCGATAACTATCACTGAGACAGATAAAACTCCATACAGCGATCTTCCTACGAGTTGGGAAGAATATCTTCTCAATCTCAGGAAGAAGGATCGTCACGAATTGAGACGTAAAATAAGGAGACTGGAAGCCACTTCCGATTATATGCAGCGTGAAGCATCATTACATCCGAATGATTTGGATGAATCAATGGATGAATTTTTCCGGCTAATGTCCTTGAGTGGTGAAGATAAAGAAGCATTTCTAAATTCAGAAAACAAAAAGTTTTTCCTAGACTTAGCTTCCACTTTTAGTGAAAACAATATGTTTAAACTCTATTTCCTAGAGATAGACAAAACTAATGTAGCTGCGTGTATTTGTTTTGATTATGATAATAAATGCCTTTTGTATAACAGTGGATATGACCCATCGTATTCTTCCCTAAGTGTGGGTTTGATCAACAAAGCATTCACCATTGAAGCAGCCATAAGTAATAATAATACTGAGTACAATTTTCTCAAAGGTACTGAGAGATATAAATACCATCTTGGTGCCTCTGATAGGTCAGTGTTTAAAATTCAAATAGAGAGATAAAGTGTACAGTAATTGTTACAATGTATATTGTGCTGTGCACAGAGGTTTTAATCATTTTTAAATTCAAAACTGCATTTACTTTATGAGAATTGCTCTAATTAGCTATCATGGATGTCCTGTTGCCCGTTTGGGTGAGAAAGATATTGGCGGTATGAATGTATACGTCTTGAATCTAGCAAGAGAACTTGGACATTTGGGGCATTTTGTTGATGTGTTCACTAGGTATCACGATCCTTCGGATCCTGAAATTGTAGAATTGGGTGACCGAGTCAATGTTGTTCATGTCGAAGCAGGCCCATACAACGAAGAAAAAGTATATTTACCTACACATGTTGACTCATTTGCAAACAAGGTACGTCAATACGCTTCGTATAATTCCATGAATTATGACATCGTCCATAGCAATTATTGGCTGTCTGGTTTGACAGCAGTAACACTGAGTGAATTATGGAATGTACCACACGTCGCAACATTTCATACTTTGGCTAAAACAAAAATGAGAGCAAGGGCAGGTGAATACGAATCTAAAGAGAGATCCGACATAGAAAGACAAATTATGGATAGCGCCACGGGAATTCTTGTGCTCACAGATGTAGAACGTCAAGACATCGTAAATTTATACCAAGTCAATGGAGATAAGATCCAGATCATATCAGGCGGAGTTGATACAGATACTTTTTACCAGGTTCCTAAGGAAGAGGCGAAGGATAGTTTAGGATTTCTAAATCCAAATAAAAAAACTATTTTGTATGTTGGAAGAATAGAACCCATAAAAGGTCTCGATGTTTTACTTGATGCAATAAAGATATTGAAAGAATCTCAAGAAATTCAATTAATCATCGTGGGAGGTAGTTTATCGGGTGATACTAATATCGATAAACTTAAAGGTCAGGCAGAGAAACTAGGAATCAGTCAAGATGTTTTTTTTACAGGCTCGCTTGATCAAGCTAAGCTAAAAAATTACTATTCAGCAGCAGATGTTTTTGTACTACCGTCTCATTATGAGAGTTTTGGACTTGTCGCTTTGGAGGCTATGGCATGTGGAACTCCAGTTATTGCTTCTAGGGTAGGAGGTATTTCATCTTTTGTACAAGATGGTGCTGACGGTTATCTTGTGCCGTGGAGATGCCCTGAACCATTTTCGGATCGAATTGAGGTCATATTAAATAATGATTCATTGAGGGAGTATATGGGTCACTCTGCGAAAAAGAAGGCACATTCTTTGAATTGGGAAAAAATAGCCCACAGAGTGTCTGAATATTACTGCTATATATCTCAATGTAATAGTTTGGATCAGGCTGTTTAAAATTATCTTTAGGACAAATCTAGCTCAAACCAGATGCTCTCCGCTGATTTTACAAATCCTAGACTGAGATATAGCTCTCTGGCTCGCACATTTTCCGAATCTACTTCCAGTTCTATGCAATCAGCACCTCTTTTAATTAGATCGTGCATTCCCATGAGTACAATTGATTTTCCTAGACTCTTTCCGCGATAGTCTGGTTCCACTCCAGTCATGCTTATCCAACCGATAGAGTCATTGTTTTTGTTTGCGAATAGTGTCCAGTTGTATCCCACTATATTTGATTGACTACGAATTAATAATATTCCCTTTTCTCCACTACGTTCCATCATCACTCTTTGTTTAATTTCTTCCACCGTATTTGGACTAAATCCCCAATGCATTGAAAATGAAAGGTTGTGGACCTTTGTGAATTCTTCAATGTCGTTTTTTACATTTAGAGAAACTACTTCATAGGTATCAAGAATTTTTGGGGATTCTAGAGTAGTTAAGTTTTCTCCCTTACATTCTAAAATCCAATATTCTTTAACCGGCTTCCAACCAGCAGACACTAAAGCAGATGCCCATTTATGTTCACCTTTCCCGATTTGAGTGTGTAATGTCCGAATTGACATGTTTTTTGTATATTCAATTGCTTTGGCCGAAAATAAATCTATAATCTCAGGGTAACTTGTTGATAGAGGCACGGTTTGCATCGCGACAGACCTACCTATTGGACGCTCAATCACCATGTGTAAAAAACCAAGAATGTTTTTTTCGGCATCCTCTGCTATATAGCAATCTTTTTCCGGATTTGCGCCTGGTAGTTGGTGAATTTGAGAAAAGAAAGTGTGGGTAATTTCCTTTGCTTTACCCGTGTTACCAGAAGAATTATTTAAAAAAGAAACTACATTGGAAGTATCACTCCAATTAAAATTTCTTATGGTGGTGCCTTTGTACATGTTCATTATTTTTGTGTGTGTTACCCAAGATTTTAACAGAGGAGCATAAACAGGATTTACGGTCGGAAAAATTAAGAATTATTTTGCTAAAATTAAAAATGGTTTCCATTAGATTTTTCGAGGTAAATCATGAGTAATTTGACTAAGTTCACAAGTCCGGAACGAGCATTAGTATTTACACCACATCCAGATGATTCTGAACTCGGTTGCGGTGGGACCATTGCTGAGTGGGTTGATTCAGGTACTGTCGTAACTTATGTACTCTGTACCAATGGTGATAAAGGCTCATCTGATCCTGATATGACATCTGAGAAACTAGCTGAAATTAGATCATATGAGCAAGAAAAAGCTGCTGAAATTCTTGGCGTAAGTAATGTTTTGAAATTGGGTTATGAAGACGGATTTCTTGAGGACACGTCAGAATTTCGAGAAAAAATAGTAAAAGCGATAAGGACTTACAAGCCAGATGTGGTTTTGGTAACAGATCCAATACGTACCAAGTTTTATCTTCACAGAGATCATAAAATTACAGGGACAGTTGTTAAGGATGCCCTATTTCCTTACGCAAGGGATCGATTGTATTACCCTGAACACGAAAAGGAAGGATTGTTATCTCACAAAACTCGTGATTTATTATTGTGGGGATCTGAGTCTCCGAACGCATATGTAGACATATCGAACACTATCGATATAAAAATAAAAGCTCTTTCAATGCATGCATCGCAAGTAGCGCCTGGACAGACACAATTGCAGATGGATGATGCCATAAGAAATGCCGCTCGTAGATCCGGAGAGTCTTCCAATTCTGAATATGCTGAGGTCTTTAGATGGATACGGTTTAGTAATTAATGAAGCTATGTGATATTCATACACACATTTTACCAAGTATAGACGATGGTCCCGACACGATACAGGAAACAGTTGAGATAATTAAATTATCTAGTATTCAGAATGTTTCTAATATTGTAGCTACTCCGCATAAAAAAGATGTTAATGAGAGTGGAACAATTGGGAAAATTCAAGAGTTAATAACAGAGTTAAGATCCATAATTGTTCATGATGGTTTGGATATAAATATTTTACTTGGTATGGAAAATCATGTAGACGATAAATTGTCTGAAGATATTAAAAAGGGGAATGCTCTGTCTATTAACAATAGTAGATTCATCCTTGTAGAAATGCCATATACTACCGATTTAGGAGATTCCGAACAAAATTTATTGAATGTTCAAAAGCTTGGATATGTTCCTGTTATTGCCCATCCAGAAAGGATGGAGATATTCCAAAAGGACCCCGGGTTGTTACGTAAATTTGTTAGCAATGGAATGTTAACGCAGATAACTTCTGGGAGTCTTATTGGTAAATTCGGAGACGATGCCAAGACGTATGCCGAATCCATTTTTATAGAAGATATTGGCCATGTTCTTTCTTCAGACACTCATAGGGCGGCCGGTTGGAGGGCTCCGGATTTATTACAGGGATATGAATTGTTAAAAGGTGTTTTGGGAACTCGTAAAGCAACACATATTGTGTGCACAAACCCTCTAAATATCATAAATAATTCTGCAGTAATAAAATTCAGATAAGATCCAACGTTAAGTTGTAAAAGCTATTAAATAACGCTTTCTACATAGCTCCATATCTGGTCATGTATTTGTTTGACAGGAAGTGAAGCGTCTACAACTTCCCATATGCTCGGATCATTTTGAGCTAAATCTAAATAACCGTTTCTAACTTTTTCATGAAATAAAGCATCTTCGGATTCCCATCTGTCTTTCTTTTTCGTCAATAATCTCTCGACGGATTTGTTGGGTTCTATATCCATCAGAAAAACTTTTTGGGGACTTAATCCTAAGGTTGCAAATTTATTTACTTCGTTAATAAATGATTTGTCGATTCCTCTAGCATAGCCTTGGTATGCCAAAGTTGAATATATAAATCTGTCTAATATGACTAATTTGTCGGCTTCCAGAGCAGGGATTATTTTTTGATGGATTAAAGATGACCTTGCTGCTTCTAGTAAAAAAAGTTCAGTTGTTGGATGTACGTCAGATTTTTGAGAGAGCCAACCGCGAATAAGTTCAGCAATTTTTGTGTCACCAGGCTCTCTTAATGAAACAAATGGTATATTTTTTCTATTCAGCTTGTCAGACAGCATCCTGCATTGGGTTGATTTCCCACTTGCATCGATCCCTTCTAATACTATGAAACGGTTGGATTGTTTAGGTGACAATTTAACTACCGTGAATTATGACTCTTCTGTTAGGTTCTATCCCGATACTCGATGATTCCATCCCGTATTGAGATGCTAATTGGTGCTGCAGTCTCCGTATGTGTGAATTTTGTGGCTTTAACTGAATTTCACTACCACCGTCATTAAGCCCGTGAATAGCTCTTTCGGCCTCGAGAATGGCTAATGAGCGATCACCGTCGGATAATGTTCTACCCCCGTCATTTCTAACGACAGCTTTCACAAATTGCTCTATTTGATTAACTGTGTTTCTTCTGAGGACAAATACTGGTTTTCCCATTTTCTCTGCTTTGCTCAAGGCCTGTGTCCCTCTTCTATGGTAATTTTTGGTAGTAACTACGAGGTCGGCTGTTTTCATGTCGCCTACTAACGCCAATGGCGCGTTCATTGATTTTATTACCTGTTCGACGCGTCCTCTGTTAACGCCATAGGGAAGAACACTTGTTATAGTTTTGGTCATATTTATAGGAGTATTGTTTTGAGTACCGTCCAAATTTTGTAAGTGGGTATTTACATTACTATTATCTTTCACATATTTGTCATCGCTATACGTGTGTCTTTTAAGTTCTCCATCGTCGGACATGGCTCGGACCTCGGCTGACACTGTTCTTTTTCTCAGCATTTTGTCCACCGTTGCTGCAACGTCATCATGTACTGTCACTATGTTCCAGCCTTGTATTTCCACTAAAATGTCGAAAGTAGGGGGCGCATTTCTTTCAAGTACAGTTTTTTGAGAGCCTCGCCTTTTTGCTTCTATGTCGCCAAGGGTAACGGTCTGGATCCCACCAACTAGGTCTGAAAGGGTAGGGTTCATGATCAAGTTTTCGAGTTCATTGCCATGTGCCGTGGCGACCAGTTGTACTCCTCGCTCTGCAATTGTTCTGGCAGCATTTGCCTCCAGTTCCGTTCCTATTTCATCGATAATTATGACTTCGGGCATGTGGTTTTCAACTGCCTCGATCATCACACCATGTTGTTCTCTCGGGGAAGGCACCTGCATGCGTCTGGCGCGACCTATTGCTCTATGAGGAATGTCACCATCACCTGCTATTTCGTTCGACGTATCAACTACTATTACTCTTTTGTCTGCGTCATCGGCCAGTACTCTCGCTACTTCTCGTAACATAGTCGTTTTACCTACGCCAGGTTTACCTAGAAGGAGAACGCTTTTGTTCGAAAGGATTAAATCTTCAATTATTTTTATAGTGCCATAGACTGCCCGGCCGACCCTAAACGTTATACCAATTACTTTGCCACTTCTGTTACGGATGGCAGATATGCGGTGAAGAGTTCGCTCAATGCCTGCTCTGTTATCTGCTCCAAACAAACCAATTTTGCTTATAGATTTATCTATATCTTCCTGGGTGACATCGTCAACGTCCAAGATTTGGTTTTTACCCAAAAATCTGGCTTCTGGTTGTCTACCAATATCAAGAACAACCTCAAGTAATTCGTCCAATTTTTCATGGGAAAGAATAAATCTTCGTATTCTTTCGGGGATAACATCTATCAATAATTGAAGATCAGTATCAGTATCAGTTTTTGGTTTTAAGTTGTTCAAATTATTGTCAAAATTATAAAGTCGACATTTCTGCGAACATTTCATGCATCCTGGTGTCTTTTGTCAACTCAGGATGGAACGAGGTTGCTAGTATTTTATTTTCTTTTACAGCGACAGGCCTATCTTGATCCACTGTCGCTAATATTTCCACATTTTTACCGACTTCAGTGACAATTGGGGCTCTGATGAAAATTGCATGTAGTGGTGGACCATCCATTCCATTCACTGAAAGATTTGTCTCAAAGCTATCGACTTGCCTTCCAAAAGCGTTTCTAGTCACGGTTATATCCAACAATCCTAATGGGGAAGGTCTTTTATCCAGCAGTTTTTTGGCCAAAACTATCATGCCTGCACAGGTACCCCAAATTGACATGCCGTCAGTGACATGGTCGATAATCTTGTTCCTAAATCCGTATGTGTCAATTAATTGGACTATGGTGGTGCTTTCACCACCGGGTATAATCAAGCCATCAACGTCTTTCAACTGTTCTGGAAGTCTAATTTCGCGACTCTCAACAGCGACCTCGCTTAGCATTTTCTTATGCTCAACAAAATCTCCTTGTATCGCTAAAACGCCGATGATCGGCAAATTACCACCCTCTTGTAGCCATTTGTTCAGACTCTGGAAGCGTTCTTACGTCTATTCCTGGCATAGCTGAACCGAGTCCTTTGGACACTTCAGCAAGTATATCCGGGTCGTTGTAATGAGTGGTGGCTTTAACAATCGCGTTGGCCATAATATCAGGACTTTCTGATTTGAAAATTCCTGATCCGACAAATACGCCGTCTACGCCTATTTGCATCATCAACGCTGCGTCTGATGGGGTCGATATTCCCCCGGCTGCAAAATTAACTACGGGTAGGACTCCGTCATCATGAATTCCCTTTACTAATTCGAAAGGAGCCTTTAAGTCTCTAGCGGTAGCCATTAATTCATCTGATTCCATGCTTCGGATGTGGTTTATTTGGCCTAGAACTTTCCTAGCATGACGGACAGCTTCTACGATGTTTCCTGAACCAGCCTCACCTTTGGTCCTTATCATAGCAGCACCTTCACCAATCCTTCTAAGAGCTTCACCTAGATCTCTCGCTCCACAAACAAAGGGAACTTTGAAATCATCTTTACTGATGTGGTTGTTTTCGTCAGCGGGTGTAAGAACCTCGGACTCATCTATGTAATCGACTCCGAGAGCTTGAAGAACTTGGGCTTCGACAAAATGGCCAATTCTAGCCTTAGCCATCACTGGTATAGTAACGGCTTCAATTATTTCAGAGATCATTTGAGGATCTGACATTCTGGCTACGCCACCGGCTTTCCTTATATCAGATGGGACTCTCTCTAGCGCCATCACAGCTACAGCCCCAGCGTCTTCAGCTATTTTGGCCTGCTCAGGGGTAACCACGTCCATTATTACCCCGCCTTTTAGCATATGGGCCAAACCAGTTTTTACGGTCCACGTCCCTGTCTCTGATTTGATGTCTATTGCCATTGAGTTCCTCCAATCTAAGCCACTTTAAGGTCTCTATCCAACATCTAAATTATACTATTTGCGATTGAGGCACATCAACGTACCTTAACATTTCAGTGGTCAATGCTCAGCCGCAAAGGCTCGTTATTTTCCTATGTTTCTTTATTTGAAATATGGTTGGCAAGGTCCAAAGTACGTAGGCTATAAGCCCACTCGTTGTCATACCAACCTACAACTTTTACCATGTTCCCATCTAGAGTTATCGTAGATAAACCGTCAATTATGCAGCTGTAGGGATTATGTTTGTAGTCAGAGCTGACAAGTGGTTCCATGGAGAAATCTAATATACCTTTTAGATGGGACTTAGACGCTTCTAAGTAGGCGTCATTAATTTCTGTGGTCGTTGCTTTTCTTTTGAGATTTGCTACTACGTCAGTTACCGAAACGGTGGATGTTGGTACCCTGAAGGCCATACCATGGACTCTTCCTTTAAGCTCGGGGATTACGGTACCTACTGCTTTTGCAGCCCCTGTTGTAGTTGGAATTATATTTGTAGCAGCAGCTCGTGCTCTTCTCATGTCTTTGTGACGTTTGTCTAATATCTGTTGATCATTTGTGTATGCGTGTATTGTAGTCATCATGGCATGTTCGATTCCGAAACTATCATGAAGAACTTTTACTAAAGGTGCGACACAGTTGGTTGTACACGAAGCATTAGATACGATTTGATCCTTTTGATGATTGTATTCACCGTCATTTACACCCATAACAACCGTCACGTCTTCTCCTTTCGCCGGCGCGGAAATGATTACTTTGCTTGCCCCTGAACTAAGGTGTTCTGAGGCTTTCTTTGCATTTGTAAATTTACCAGTGCATTCCAGAACAATGTCGACCTTATGTTCACCCCATGGGATATTACGAGGTTCTTGGCTGGATAAACAAACTATGGGGTGTCCGTCTATGTACATGGAGTTAACCGATGATGAAACGTTTCCTTTATAAACGCCGTAAGTACTGTCATATTTGAACATGTGTGCATTATTTTCAGCATCAGCAAAACTGTTTATTGCTACTACTTCTAGGTTAGGGTAATGTTCTTCATGCGCAGCCCTTAGCACCAATCTGCCTATACGTCCAAATCCGTTGATTCCTATTCTCGTTTTCCCGTTGTTCATTTATTTGTCGCTATGGTTCCTTCCGTTCGGTTAAATTTTATTTCGAGTTTAGATATTCTTTATATACTGACAATCCAGCGTATTTGGCCCTGTTGCCTAACTCTTCTTCAATTCTTAGCAGCCTGTTGTACTTTGACGTTCTTTCGCCCCTAGATGGGGCTCCAGTTTTAATTTGTGATGTTCCGGTAGCAACGGCTAGATCAGCTATTGTCGTGTCTTCAGTTTCTCCTGATCTATGACTCATAACGGTTCCCCAGCCAGCTTTTTTAGCATCATAGATTGCGATTAGAGTCTCGCTTAACGTTCCGATCTGGTTTGGTTTTACCAATACAGAATTTCCACATTCTTCTTTTATCGCTCTATTAATTCTTTCAGGATTAGTTGTAAGTAAATCATCTCCAACTATTTGTACTTTGTTTCCTAACAATTTGGTCATTTTAGTCCAATCATTCCATTCATCTTCTGAAAGACCATCTTCTATGCTCAAAATGGGGTAATCTTTAATCCAGGAATGGTAAAGTTTGATAATCTCATCTGCATCTATTATTTTGTCTTCGCGCTCTAGATTGTATTTATGATTACTTGTATCAAATAATTCAGATGCGGCCACATCAAGGGCTATGAAAAATTGTTCCCCCATTGAATAGCCAGCTTTATCTACAGACTCCGTTATCAGGTCAAGGGCAGCTTGGTTGGAAGTGAGTTTAGGGGCAAATCCACCTTCGTCTCCGACAGAAGTATTAAGGTTTTTTGAGGTTAGGATCTGATGCAATGATTGATATACCTCGCATCCCGCACGGATAGATTCAGAAAAGGTTTCGAATCCTGCTGGGATGACCATGAATTCTTGTATGTCTGTTGAATCATTGGCATGTTTCCCACCGTTGATTATGTTCAGCATAGGTACAGGAAGTATAAAATCGTTTTCCATGTTCAAGCTTTCGTACAAAGGTAATGATGAGCTTTTGGCGTTTGCCTTAGCGTTTGCGAGAGAAATCGCTAAAATAGAATTTGCGCCTAGGTTACTTTTTGTTGACGTTCCGTCAGTATCTATGAGTATTTGGTCTAAAGAATCTTGATCAGAAGCCTCTATCCCTATCAGGTGTGGAGATATAGATAACTTGATGTTTTCAATCGCTTTTAGAACACCATTGCCGTTATATCTTTTAGGGTCTTTATCACGTAACTCCAATGCCTCAAATTTTCCGGTGCTGGCTCCTGATGGAACTGCAGCCCTGCCGACAGATCCGTCAGACAGTATTACATCGGCTTCAACTGTGGGGTTTCCTCGGGAGTCTATGATTTCGCGAGCTCTAATTTCAGAGATGGTTGCCATTGTTCTTTCCCTTTGGCGTTTTAGCCGGTACTCGCGGCAGCAAGAGCTTTTTCCACGGCTTCTGTTTCGTTTTTGCAATGAGTTAACAATGGATCTTGTATTCCACTCTTAGAGATCTCCCAACTGTTAAGGGCAAATATTGGTTTGCCATCTGATAATGCATGTCCGATTTCAGATAATGTTCCATATGCACCGCCAATGGCAATCACAGCAAAACCGGTTCTTACAACGACAATGTTCCTTGCGTCCCCTAGTCCGGTACATATGGGGAAGTCTATCCACTGATTTGCTTCGTTTTTACTGAGGCCTGGCAGTATCCCGATTGTCGATCCTCCAGCAGATTTTGCTCCTTTACAGGCAGCCTCCATGACACCGTCAAGACCACCGCAAACTAAAGTTGCTCCTGATCTAGCAATGAGGGCACCCACTTTTTCGGCAATTGAATAATTATGATCTGTGGTCTTACTTTCACCAATTACCGATATAAGCAATTTACACCTTACACTTTTGCACTAGAAGTACTCCAGATTATATTATCGTACTCATACTTGTTTGATCCAGAAGTACTTTAATCAAACTTATCGGAAAAGTAATAGGATTAAGACTGAATTGACCTCAATTTTTTTAACTGGTGCTTCTTCGGGAATAGGAAGAGCAATTGCATTGCGGCTGGCTAATAAAGGATTCAGAGTTTTTGCCGCTGGAAGGTCTGTTAAAAGATTGAGATCCTTAAAAGAAGAAGCAGAGAGTAATGGTTATACAATCACTCCTGTTAGATTGGATCTTGATGATCCAGATAGTCTGATGATGATACAGGAAGAATTTAGCGATCAAGAAATCAGGATCGATGTCCTAATTAATAACGCTGCTTTTGGGGTATGGGGTCCATTAGAAATGTTGAGTGATGAAAAACTGCGGTCTCAGTTTGAAACAAATCTTTTTGGTCTAATGTCCCTAACTAGGTTACTTCTACCAAGTATAAAGCTCTCTTCACATGGAAAAATAATTAACGTTAGTTCAGTGTTGGGTAGATTTGGAACCCCTTTTAATGGCGCCTATGTAGCTAGTAAATTCGCACTAGAGGGATTAAGTGAGTCTCTCAGAATCGAACTCTCCCCCTTCAATGTGAGTGTGACTGTTGTCGAACCAGGACTCTTTGATACGAATTTTAGCAAAAATCAGGTAGACGGTACCTTTCCTTCTGAATCTGCATCCCCATATGATGACTATATTAAAGGATATAGGGGTCGTAAGAATACATATAGTCGGCTAGGCAATCCAGATCAAGTTGCCAAAACTATTGAAAAAATAATCGACTCCAAACGCCCTAGATTCCGCTACGTTATAGGAAATGATGCGAGAATTGCACTAGTTTTGAAAAATATTATTCCGGAAAAATTATTCGCTTACCTTTTACGCAGGATAACCATGGGGAAATAGCCCGGAGATGAATATTCGCCAGGCTATAGGTCTGCCTATTTTGATTCTGCCATTATGTCTATCAATTCTTGTACAGCATCGGCTGATTCTTTAAGCGCCGATAGTTCTGAGTCACTCAGGTTAAGTTCAATTATTTCTTCGACCCCTGCTGCTCCAAGTTTTACGGGTACTCCTACATATAAATCATTGATGCCATATTGCCCTTGTAGGTAGGCAGTGCAGGGGAGTATTTCCTTTTTGTCAAAAAGTATAGACTCCACCATTTGAACTATGGATGCAGATGGAGCATAGAAAGCACTTCCTGTTTTGAGGTGTCCTATTATTTCCGCACCGCCATCTCTTGCTCTTTGAACAATTTCTTCTAGTCTGTCTTTTTCTATTAAATCAGTAATAGGAGTACCTGCAACACTTGTAGTTCCAATAACTGGAACCATAGTGTCGCCATGTCCCCCCAATACGTATGCGGAAACTGAGTTCACGGATACGTTTAACTCTTGGGCTAAGAATGTGCGATATCTGGCTGTATCCAATATCCCAGCCATACCAACAACTCTCTCTGAAGGGAATCCACTTATCTCTAATGAACGTTGAGCCATCGCATCCAATGGATTGGTAACTATTACATGAATACTATCTGGCGAAAATTTTGAAGTTTCGGATATTACACTGCTTATGATGTTCATGTTGGTCAAAAGAAGATCATCTCTACTCATGCCAGGTTTTCGAGCGATGCCAGAAGTTACTACTACGACATCAGAATTAGCAGTCTCTTCGTATGTGTTTGTTCCTGTGATCTGAGAGTCAGACCCACTGATCGGCCCAGATTCTAGCATGTCCAACGCTTTCCCTTGCGGAAGACCCTCAACTATATCCACAAGAACAACATCTGCATATCCTTTGTCAAAAATTCTCTGAGCTGTTGTGGCACCTACGTTTCCAGCTCCAACTACGGTTACTTTCTTTCTCATATTTCCCTCATTGTGACCGGTACTATAGTCAAATATACTCGGCTTGTTTATAGAATCTCCTATTATAAATTGAAATCAACACTAAAAATTATAGCTAACATCTGAACGGAAACAAATAATATGAATATATTAGAAGGTCATTTCGCCATTTTTAGGCAGCCGCTATTGATTAGACGTTGTTTTCAAACCAGTATTTGGGTAATGAACAAACAAATTTTGAAAAATCTTTTCTGATTATATTAGGCAGCAACAATAACTAAATTGATTATTTACTACTTTCTACCTGTCCACCCAGTATTATTTCTTGTATAAAACGGATTTTGGTTCCGTGCCAAGCCTAGTCGCCAGGGAGAAAGCAGTCTGCCGAGGCTCGGCGCCTCAACAGGTCCTTTTTTCTGAGGCACGTAGAGTTCAACGTCAAGGTC
Source organism: uncultured Dehalococcoidia bacterium (assembly GCA_964343265.1). GTDB lineage: Bacteria > Chloroflexota > Dehalococcoidia > Lucifugimonadales > UBA826 > CAYFIW01. Next base: position 39,560 of record CAYFIW010000012.1, read on the forward strand.
TGCTAACGCTGGGTAGCGGTTTTGTATTCTAAGTTTAGTTATCATAAAGGGATGCTTCCATGTTTCTTGGGAGGTAAGTTATCTCTTTTATTAGCGAGCATTTTCAAAGATCTAATTATTTTTTTTCTTGTTTCTGATGGCTCGATTATGTCGTCTATAAATCCCCTACTTGCAGCTGTATATGGGTTCATGAAACTTTTTTCGTATTCGCTAACAAGTTCTATTTTTGTCTTTTCGGGATCTTTGGATTCCTTTATTTCAGATCTGTGTATGATGTTCACAGCTCCTTCTGCTCCCATGACTGCGACTTGCCCAGTAGGCCAAGAATAATTTATGTCGCCTCTTAAGTTTTTACTACTCATAGCTACATAGGCCCCGCCGTATGCCTTTCTCGTTATCACACTTATTTTTGGAACCGTGGCCTCTGCGTATGCGTATATGAGTTTAGCTCCGTGCCTAATAATCCCTCTGTATTCCTGTGCTGTTCCGGGCATAAAACCGGGAACATCAAC
>CAYFIW010000013.1:0-37672 GCA_964343265.1 uncultured Dehalococcoidia bacterium
TGGTTACTAACAAGCTGCCAATCAATGATGATTCCGATTCAGCAACCAAATAGAATCCTTTGTGGAATCCTTTTGTTTTTTTGAATACGGATAAAACCCCTTGAGATACTAATTCTTGGTCTAAATTTTTCCCTTCTGTTTCCAAAGCCATTTGTTTTTGAAAAAAGGTAATCTGTTTCCAATCTGATGATTGACCTTTCCTGATGCTGAAATTAGTCAAACTTACACGACTCCTTTGTGACTTTATGAATTGAGATGCGTTTTCAAACTATTAGCCGGGCACAATTTCTTACAACGTTTCTTCATCCTTGAAGTATAATTGGACTCGTTTCAACAAGGAGATGCACTGACGTTTGAATAAAGTTTTTAGTACATTTGAAGAAGCTGTATCTGATATTGATGATAGCGCAATCTTAATGATAGATGGATTTGCTGGTCCTGGAGGGACATCGCAAAATTTGATAAAAGCGTTGAAAGACCATGGTGCTAGAGACCTGACTATCATCAGTAATACTGCGGGGTTGGCGAGTGTCATTGGATTTGGGACTTTGCCTGGCGACCGCCCCATAGATATAGGTATTTTGGTAGACAATAATCAGGTAAAGAAAGTTATTGCTTCGTTTCCTGTGTCTCCTTCTCCGTCTAAACCTACTTCGTTTGAAAAAGCTTTTAAGCTGGGTCAGGTCGACCTTGAGTTAGTACCCCAAGGAACTTTGGCAGAGCGAATCCGTGCAGGTGGAGCTGGGATTCCGGCTTTTTACACGCCTACTGGTATCGGGACATATATAGCGGAAGGTAAGGAAACTAGAGAATTTAATGGACAGAATCATGTACTTGAAACTTCTCTAAAAGCTGATTTTGCATTGATCCGAGCTTATAGATCAGACACTTTGGGCAACTTATCATTTAGAGGGACATCAATGAATTTTAATGGAGTTATGGTGACCGCAGCTGAGACATCTATAGTTGAAGTAGACGATATTGTTGAACCAGGCGTCATTGACTCCTATCGTATCGATACCCCGGGAATATACGTAGATAGGATTGTAAAAATATAGTTTTGGGCAATTAAGTTTTATAGTGGATTTAATTTATGGTAGCTGAAAAATTACCAAGAGAAGTAATTGCTATGAGGGTAGCTCAAGAATTGCAAGATGGTGACGTAGTCAACCTAGGCATTGGTATACCTTCATTATGTTCTCAATTTGTGCCTGACGGTAGAACTGTGCTGTATCACAGCGAAAGTGGAGTTCTCAATTATGGTCCTATGGCAGAAGAAGGGGAAGAAGATGCAGATTTGATAAACGCTAGTGGGCAGTTTTTGGCCCCAGTACCAGGAATGTCTTTTTTTGATTCCAGTACTGCCTTTGCTATGATCCGGGGAGGTCATATAGATGTGACTGTTCTAGGGGCTCTTCAAGTTTCATCCAAAGGAGATTTGGCTAACTGGATGATTCCTTCAAGAGGAATCGGTAACGTTGGAGGGGCAATGGATCTGGCGGTGGGAGCTAAAAGGGTAATTGTCGCAATGGAGCATGTTGATAAAGACGGGAATCCGAAATTAGTCGAAACTTGTACTTTTCCTCTAACGTGCCCTTCTTCAGTTGATCTTATTGTTACAGACATTGCGGTTATTTCTGTTGAAAATAATAGATTCATTCTTTTAGAAACTGCACCAGGGTGGTCACCTCAGGATGTGCAAGATCAGTCAGGAACAGAAATAATAGTTTCTGAGTCAGTAAGCGAAATACGGATCTAGGCTATCAACTTAAGTCGAATATGATGACACCCTAAAAGTTGAACCGGATTCCGTTTTTACTATTTGAATAGTCTCCTCAAAACTTTCCTTCATCTGTTCCATATGTGTAATTACAATAATTTTTTCGAATTCTGATTGGATGGATTGAATTACTTCTGTTAGTTTTTCTTGCCCTGACGAATCCTGAGATCCAAAGCCTTCATCGATGAATAATATTGGTAACGGTGCACCGGACCTCGAAGCCAATAGTTTAGACAAGGCGATGCGAATTGCAAAATCAATTCGGAACGATTCTCCACCACTAAAAGTTTCGTAGTTCCTAGTTCCTAACTCATCTGATATGCTGATCTCTAATTCCTCTGAGGGTAGTCCAGATAGTCGGTCCGTTCTTCCCTCTATGAGCTCAAATTTTATCGTCATTCTATTTTCAGTTAATCTTGTAAGCAATTCATTTGCGGTTTCTTGCAGCTGGGGCACTGCTCGCTCTATCATCAAAGCCTGTATGCCGTTTCTCCCAAATGCAGATGCTAGCTCATCAAAGATCTCTATTTCATCTTTGGATACAGATATTTGTCTTTCTAGTTCCTTGATTTGAACTTCTGTGAGCTCAATGTTTTTCATTCTGTCTTTTGCGATATCTCGTTCTGAAATTGCCTTTTGAAGTTGGGACGCAACGTTTGATGCCTTAGAACTGACTTCATTTAATGTGCGACTTGTTTTTTCAGCGCTTACCAATTTCTCTTCTATTTCCGAAGATTCCAAGCTGTATTTTTTCAAATTTTGTTCGATTTCAGTTTGAGTAAATTTATTTCTAGAAATTAGTTCAATTATTGATCTTTTACGTTCATTTGATTTTGATAATTGTGAAAATAGGGAATCATAACATTCGAGATTTGACACTTCGTTTTGAAGTGTCAAATGTGTCTCATGATTGTAATTGAGAAGCTCCTTGTTTTGTTTCAAAATATTAATTTGGGACTGTTCGTCGACTAGAAATGCTCTTTGATCGTATATCCTTGATGTCTCAGCGAGTTCTGATTTTATTGGGAGGATTTGGGTTTCTTTATTCTTTAGAATAGCTAGTTGTTCTGTAAGCACGAGCATGTTCTTGTCTAGATCAGATCGTCTTTGTGAGATTGTGATTTCGCTAGTGCCTATGAATTTTTCGATTTCCCGAAGCTCATTTTTCAATTTAGTGATTTCAGCCGCATTTTCATCAAAATCAGAACGGGATTGCCTTCCCTCAATTTCCAGGGTTCTCCTCAGTGTTTCTTTGCCATGTGAACCCAGAGGTTGGTCACAGACGGGGCATAAGGAGCTTGAATGTTCTAATATGTCGAATCTTTTCCGAGTATCTTTCATTTTCGAAATAATGGATATATTTTCATTCTCTAATTTACTGATTTCCATATTCAATGAGTTCTGTCGAGAAATTTTTTCTGTCAGATTTTGCTCATCATGTGACAGACTTTCAAATTTAGACTCAATTTGCGTAATTTGACCATTTAGCTTGATAATTTCTTGGCTGGCAGGAAGTAAATCTGATTCTAGAAGTGTGGTTAACTGATCAATTTTAGTTAGTAATCGTTGTTCTTCAATTGCTACTTCTCTCTCGATTCTTGATATGTTAGTCTCGTATTCCCTTATTTCCACCAGAACGAGAGACATTTCCGAAAGTATTGTTCTAGTTTTTTGAAGTTCGCCTTGCTTGCGTGTTATTTCATCTGATCTGACTAGAAGAGATTCCAAATCTGATAATTCTGTCTCTAGTAAATTCGTTTCAGAATTCAGACTTTCTACGATTGCGGTATTTTTTTGAATTAACTTTTGTATTTCTATGAGCCTAAATTTGTCTCTTTCAATATTCTCAACTGTCAAGCGTAGGTTTATAACCTGGGTATCTAATTTATTCTTTAAAGGTAGTAATGTATTGATTTCTTTTCCGAAATCAAAAATATTACTTGTGACTGTTTCTTTATCAGTAATATCTTGCAGTCTAGTTTCTAAAAGACTTTTTTGTCTGATTAAGTCAGTCTGTATTTCTCTGGATTTATCACGTGATGTTTTTTCTAAGATTTGATAATAGGATAAATCAAGCACTTCAGCTAGAATTTGCTTTCGTTCTGATGGGCGACTTTTCGTAAAGTGGTCTGCATCTCCTTGTTTCATGTACGACGTACTTACGAAAGTTTCGTAATCCATGTTGAGGAGATTAATTATTTTTTGCTCTGTATCTCTTATGGTATTCCCCATTATCGAAACTGGAATTTGCCCATTTAATATGGAGAGATTAAGTTCAGTTTTACCATTAGAGCTTGAAGGGCTTTTAGTGTGTACTCTAGTAACTCTATACTCTTGCCCTTGCGATATGAAATCTAAATCTACTCTCATGTTATCTTGGCCCTGATGAACCAATTCTTCTTGAGTTCTAGATCTCGATTTTCCCCATAATGCCCAAGTAATAGAGTCGAATATGGCGGTTTTACCATGTCCATTATCTCCAGTCAAACAGGCAATCTGTATATTTTCAAGGTTAAGGGTTGGAACTTTGTCCTTGTAACACATGAAATTCTTGAGAGTAATTCTTAGAGGAATCATGGGGTGTATCCTAGCATTCTGGGAAGTTCAGGATATATCTACTTCTTTTCCATTCACATTTATCGTACTCGAAAGTTTTACAGGGTTTTTTACCATACTTTCTGCAAAACAACCCTGTTTAGCCAGTCTAACTACCTCTCTCACCTTATCGTATGGATCGCCGCTGGTTACATAAAAGGAACTTCTTACTTCGCTTACATCACTTTTTACGGTGCCTTCTGCTACGGAACCTTTGAGTGTGAAATCCAATTCTATGTGAACTTTAGCGGATTCTATTCCGACATTTTTCATAGAAGCGTACCGCTTCAGATTCGTCAGTAATCAAAATCCTATACCGCTTGCTATGTATGCTAGAGGTGAGGGGTACTTGTTTTCGCCTCCTAAGCTAGAAGGCTCATCTGAAAAGAAAGTAAATTCTCCCTTTTCACCTTTATGTAGCATTTTTTCAATATGTTCACAATCAACCGTTATTGTTGATTTCATTAATCCTCTAGGTAGTTCTTTTCCTAAAATGTTTTGTGGTATATCACTAGGCATATTTATTCACCAGTTGTTGTCATGTATTCTTGAACGGTTTTGACGTTAAATTGAGCTCCGCCGGTTGCTAAAGTTTCGACTGCAACTCTTGCCGTGTCCAGTGATGTAAAACAAGGAATTCTTCGGTCAACTGCAGCACGTCTGATATGGAATCCATCCTGCATAACTTCTCTGTCACCGGTTGTCGTGTTTATCACGGCATCTACGGTACCGTTACTTATAATATCTACCACATTAGGGTCACTACCATCTAATCTTTTGGGAATCATCACAACGGGAAGCCCCAGCCCGTTTATCACTGTAGCAGTCCCTTCAGTGGCAAAAAAGCTATATCCCATTTCGTCTAATGCTCTAATGAGATTTATAGAGTCAGCTTTATCTTCGTCTCTTATGCTGATTAGGATAGAGCCTTTTTCAGGAAGCATCATATTTGATGCCATAAGTGCTTTGGCAACGGCTGATTCGTAAGTCTCATCTAGACCCATTACTTCACCAGTAGATTTCATTTCTGGGCCTAGAAATGTGTCTACTCCCGCAAGTTTGGACATAGAAAACACAGGGGCTTTTACTCCAACTAATTGTTGTTTTTTCCACAATCCTCCCCGATAACCCAACTCGGGAAGTTTTTTCCCAAGCATTGCCTTTATGGCAAGTTGCACCATAGGAACTCCCGTAATTTTTGAAATAAATGGGATGGTTCTGCTGGATCTAGGATTTACTTCAATGACATATATCTGCGTTTCTTTATTTTGAATATTATGGTTGTTTGGACTCCTATATGTATCCCCACCAACCACTACGTATTGTATGTTCATTAATCCTTTGACGTTTAATTCTTTACCAATTCTTGTGGTGTATTCAACAATGGTATCCACCTCAATATCAGATAGGGTCAGCCCTGGATAGATGGCCATAGAGTCTCCACTATGTACGCCAGCTCGTTCCACATGCTCCATGATCCCTGGTATTAGTACATTTTCTCCATCACATACTGCATCAACCTCTACTTCTCTACCCTCAAAATACTTGTCTATCAGTACCCTTCTTCCCTCTCCAGCCTCCAGCGCATTGCTCATATATCTCGCGAGTTCACTGGCATTTTGTACTATTTCCATAGCTCTTCCACCGAGTACGTAACTTGGTCTTACCAGCACAGGATAACCGACATCCCTAGCCGTTACTAAAGCTTGTTCAAGACTTGTGACAGCTGATCCGGGTGGATTAGGAATGTTAACTTTTGCGAGGAATTCCTCAAAAAGATGCCTGTCTGAGGCGGTATCAATAGATTCAGCGGATGATCCAAGTATAGGCAAGGATGCCGCATCCAGTTTTTGAGATAAATTGATAGCTGTTTGTCCGCCAAATTGAACTATCGAAGTTGGTATCAAATGGGGATCTGTTTTTTCGTGTACGCCTTCATTTTCTAGTATGTCTCTGAGGCTCTCTTCATCTAGAGGCTCAAAATAAAGCCTACTACTTGTATCAAAATCCGTTGACACTGTCTCCGGATTTGAGTTGACCATGATGCTAGAGAATCCTTCCTCTTCTAAGGCCCATGCTGCATGGACAGAGCAATAATCAAATTCGATCCCTTGACCTATACGTATTGGACCGCTACCTATAACAATCGATTTAGGACCTTTGAGTGGTGATGCTTCATTTTCCTGTTCGTAGGTACTGTAAAAATAAGGTGTCTCAGCCTCAAATTCTGCAGCACAAGTGTCGACCATTTTGTACACCGGTATGATGCCGAACCTTTTTCTGAATGATCGGACTTCCTCAGATGACCTATCAGTCAAAACTGATATCCTGTCATCAGGGAAACCTAGTCTTTTTGCCTGGTAAATTAATTCTTTAGTTAATGTTTCGTTAAGGAGACGGTTTTCCATACCAATGATTCTTGAAAAAGCTCTGGTAAACCATGGGTCCACTCCAGTCTCTCTAGAGATATCTTCGGGGCTGATATTTCGTCTCAAAGCTGCAAATAATGCCCATAATCTTTCGTCATTTGGAGTAATGGGCAGGTTGTCAAAGTTGTTTTTTTGTCCATTATCCCAATTATTGTCTTCCCATAAAATTGATCTGTTTGTAATTTCTAAAGATCTCACAGCTTTTTGGAAGGCTGCTTCAAAGGTACGGTCTATCGCCATGACCTCTCCGGTGGCCTTCATTTGGGTTCCTAGACTCCTGTCTCCAGTTGGGAATTTGTCGAAAGGCCATCTTGGTATTTTAACTACACAATAATCTAGAGCAGGCTCAAAAGCTGCCACGGTTTTTTCCGTTACAGCATTTGGTATTTCGTCTAAGGTTCGACCAACGGCTATTTTAGCTGCTACACGTGCAATGGGATATCCAGTTGCCTTGCTGGCTAAGGCTGAACTTCTACTGACCCGTGGGTTTACTTCTATTACGTAGTATCCCATTCCTGTTTTACCATCATCTGGTAATGTGTTTCCAACGACATCACCTGGAGCAAGAGCGAATTGTACGTTACAACCTCCCTCAATTTTTAATCGTCTAATAATTTTTAGACTTGCACTTCTTAACATTTGGTAATCTTTGTCTGATAGAGTTTGGCTTGGAGCGACAACTATACTATCGCCTGTGTGAACTCCCATCGGGTCTATGTTTTCCATGTTACATATTGTTATGCAATTATCTGATCCGTCCCTCATAACCTCGTATTCAAGTTCTTTCCACCCGACTATAGATTTTTCTATTAGGACTTGATGGATGGGACTAGCAGCGAGGCCTCCTACAACAATGTCGTGGAATTCCTCAAGAGTATTTGCTATACCGCCCCCTGTTCCACCAAGTGTGTATGCGGGTCTTATAACCAATGGCAGACCAATAGTCTCTAGCGCTACATTTGCCTCGTCAATACCAGAGACAATTGAACTAGGAGGAACAGGTTCGCCGATTTCTTGAAGCATCTTACGAAACAATTCTCTGTCTTCAGCATTCTTGATTGTTTCTACGCTGCTTCCCAAGAGTTGGACATTATATTTTTCGAGTATTCCAGCCTCAGATAACTCAACGGCAAGGTTGAGGCCAGTTTGACCTCCCAATGTCGGTAATAGTGCATCTGGTTTTTCACGTTTGATAACGCGTTCGATAACTGGAACCGTTAATGGTTCGACATAGACGCGGTCAGCAATATCTCTGTCAGTCATTATCGTTGCAGGGTTGGAATTTATTAATACTGTTTCCAGGCCTTCTTCTCTGAGTGATTTGCATGCTTGAGTACCAGCGTAATCAAATTCCGCAGCCTGGCCGATTACGATTGGACCTGACCCTATGACGAGTATTTTTTTTAATTTATGTTTCAACTTAGAAAAATTTACCTTTAAATAACTGATTTATTTCGAATCTTCGATCATCTCAAGAAAGCTATTGAAAATGTATTCATTGTCCAGCGGTCCGGGAGAAGCCTCTGAATGGTATTGGATGCTCATAGCCGGCAAAGATCTGTGTCTTATACCTTCCACGGTCTCATCATTCATGCTGAGGTGAGTTATCTGTGCTTCTGATGATAATGACTCTGGGTCAATGGCATAACCGTGATTCTGTGCCGTTATGTGAATTCTACCTGTGGACAATTCTTTCACAGGATGGTTGGCACCCCTGTGTCCGAATTTTAGTTTGTATGTTTTTGCCCCAATTGCTCTTCCCAATATTTGGTTCCCGAGGCAAATTCCCATGATGGGCACTCGGCCCAGTAAATTCTTTGTTGTCTGTACTGTATAGTCTATTAGATTAGGATCTCCTGGACCTGGTGAAAGCATTATCCCATCAGGTTTCCTTTCCAAGAGTTCGTCTGCTGTAGCGCCGGATGGAAACACTTGTATTTCACAACCTTTGGTTTTAAGTATTCTCAAGATGTTGTATTTAAGACCATAATCAGAAACTAGTATTCTTAATGTTTCAGGACTCGTTTCTCTATTTTTTAGAGAATCAGTCCATTTGTAAATGGACTTTGTTGACACACTTTCCACATGGTCTACTTGATCGTATTCGGGAAGGTTTTTTAAAATTTGAATCGCTTTGCTTGTATTCGGGTTATCAGTTATCACTCCCATCATGACACCGTTTTTCCTGATACGACGAGTTATAGCTCTAGTGTCGACTTCACTGATACCGGTGATCCCATTATCGTGGAGGAAATCGGCTATATTTGATGAACTATCTATGTGACTTGGATCGAGACAGAATTGTCTTACAATAAAACCTGATACCTGAACTTTGCTTGATTCTTGATGATAGGAAGATATGCCATAATTTCCCATCATAGGGTAGGTTGGAACAACAATTTGACCTGCATACGAAGGATCAGTCAACATCTCTTGGTAACCTGTCATTGATGTGTTGAAAACAACTTCTCCATAGGCTAGTTTTTCTGATCCAAATGGCGACCCACTGAATGTGGATCCATCCTCTAATATTAAATAAGTTATATCCGCCACAGATAAATTCCTTTCTTTTTTTATGAGTCCTGATAGATAATTGTTCCACCGTATACGGTGGCTTTGACCTTGCCTTTTAGAAATGTTGTTTCAAGTGGAGTATTTTTTCCTTTTGACTTGAAATTTTTGGGAAGTACTTCCCATTCCTCATTTGGATCAAATATGGTCAAGTCTGCTTGTGCTCCTATGTTTAGAGTACCCAGATTTGATCTTAGAAATGTTGAGGGCGCGCAGGTTAATTTAGATATTAGTGTCGATAAATCTATTAGGTCTTCATGGAATAGCTTTAGAATTGATCCTAAGGCAGTCTCTAAAACACTGATACCAAAAGCAGCTTCCTGGAAACTGCACATCTTATCCACGGTACTATGCGGGGCATGATCTGTTGCTATCATATCTATAGTGCCGTCTATTAGCCCTTCGATCATCGCGGACACATCTTTTTCTGTTCGGAGAGGTGGATTTACTTTGGCCATTGTGTCGTAGGAATTTGGGGTCAGTGGTTCATATTTTCCTTGCTGGCTTTTCATTCCTAAAACAATCTCGTCAGTCAGTGTAAGATGATGAGGCGTAACTTCGCACGTAACATTGACACCTCTGGATTTAGCTTCGCGTATCAGAGATAAACTACCTGCGGTGCTTATATGCGCGAGATGGACATGTCCGTTTGTTAACTCAGAGAGAGAAATGTCCCTCGCAACCATTACTTCTTCAGCAGAATTCGGCATACCTTTGAGCCCAAGCCTTGTGGAAACCCATCCTTCATTCATTGAGGCGCCTGCGGCCAATTCAGGGACCTCACAGTGATTAATTATTGGAAGAGATAAATCAGATGCATATAAAAGTGCTTGCCTCATTATGTTTGGGTTATGCACAGGGTTTCCGTCGTCACTGAATCCTATGACTCCGGATTCGGAAAGCTCCACCATTTCAGATAGTTCCTCCCCTCTACTTCCTTTGGTCACACAACCTATAGGTAATACTCTTACCAAACCAGAAGACTTCGCTTGAGCAGTAACAAAATCTACGATGGATCTAGTATCCATCGGAGGGATCGTATTTGGCATAGCACATATAGTCGTAAAACCTCCAGCCGCTGCGGCAGAAGTGCCTGTTTCTATAGTTTCTTTGTACTCTTGTCCAGGCTCCCTTAAGTGGCAATGAACATCAACGAACCCAGGTGAAATGATCAAACCTGATGCATCAAAGATTTTTAAGTTGTCCGGTTTCGTCTGAAGGGGACCAATGTTAGATATTTTTTCGTTTGATACGAGTAAGTCGGCAACTGCATCGAGGTTGTTTGAAGGGTCTAAAAGGCGACCGTTTTTAAATAATAGTGAATTGGTCATTAATCAAATTTCCATTTCCTTTTTAGAATTGATCGGATTACTTGAATCAGATGCGAGTGAATGAAGCAATGCCATTCGAATAGCTACACCGTTGGTTACCTGCTCTTCGATCATTGAATACTGACCGTGTGCCACATCGGACTCAATTTCAATTCCTTCATTCATAGGCCCTGGGTGCATTAGAATCACATCTTTATTTGCAAGACTAAGTTTTGCTTGGTTGATGCCATATTGTTGAGAATATTCTCTTATTGACGGTAGATGTCCTGCATGTTGTCTTTCTAGCTGTAGCCTTAATGTCATGACAACATCAGCGTTTTTAATAGCCTTTTCTAGGTTGGTCTCTATTTCAACCCCGCCAAACGGATGTCCCTCTTGTGTACGGTGACCATTTAGGAAATCGTTTGGTATAAGCGTTCTTGGTCCACATAGGACTACTCTTGCTCCCATTTTTGTAAGTCCCCACATGTTGGACCTCGCAACTCTTGAATACAGAACATCCCCTACTATAACTACTTTTTTGCCATCGACTGACCCAAGTGTTTTCGTTATCGTGAATAGGTCTAAGAGCCCCTGTGTTGGATGAGCATGCATACCATCACCTGCATTTATTACGCTCGACCCTAAATGTCTGGCAAGGAAATTGGGAGCCCCTGAATCTGGGTGTCTGATGACGATTATGTCTGCTTTCATGGCCTGAAGTGTGAGGGCGGTGTTGTATAAGGATTCTCCTTTACTCGCACTACTTGTTGAGCTTGAGACATTTATTACATCAGCGCTAAGAATTTTTCCTGCTTGTTCAAATGAAGCTCTAGTCCTAGTACTGGATTCGTAAAAAAGCGTAACTATGGTCTTACCACGAAGAACAGGGACTTTTTTGATGCCTCTCTTGAGGACTTCTTCCATTGCTGTAGCATTTTTTAGTACTAGTTCAATGTCACCTCTTGAGAAAGAGTCTAAATCCAGAATATGCCGGACTGATGATGCAGTATTGTTGTATATATTCACTCTACTAGACTCCGTTTTGGGTCTTTATGACTACTTCATCGACTCCGTCAATTTCCACTAGCCTCACTTCGACATCTTCTTCCCTAGATGTGGGCACGTTTTTACCAACATAGTCTGCTCGGATAGGTAATTCCCTGTGACCTCTATCTATCAAGATTGCTAGTTGAATCTGGTTGGGCCGACCAAGATCATTTAATGCATCCATGGCTGCACGTATCGATCTTCCTGTGTATAGAACGTCGTCTACGATAACTATTTTCTTACCATTGATATCGGTTGGGATATCAGTTGGTCTTACAGTTAAAACACCTTTTTCGGCTATATCATCGCGGTAAAGGCCGATATCTAAAGCCCCTACTTCAACAGAACGATTTTCTACGTTCTCGATGATGGCATTCATCCTTTTTGATAGAGGAACGCCTCTAGAATGCATTCCTACGAGAACAACGTCATTAGCTCCGCCATTTCTTTCCAATATCTCGTGGGAAATTCTAGTTAAAGCTCTCTTCATTTGACTGGAAGATTGTATAAGTTTGTCGGTCATGGGTGAATCGGTCTAGGAATTAATGCAGGAATAATCAACGAACTTAATAAAAATATCATGGGAGGATATGTATATGAATCAAGTTTGATCGCTCACCTCCTGTTTTTCTACCAAGAGGCGCGCCAGCGATTCAAATCATGCAAAACACACTAGCGACGTACTCCCTTGGCAGCCTCTCTGGACTAGTTTAAAGGGCGTTATTGTCATCTTACGACAACCTGATAATACACCTTAGTACAATCTAGGACAACAGTCTCATATCATAGGTTTTATTTTCTTGACGATATTTTTTCGTATTTCTAGAATTTATTGTCAATTTATACCTATAGGTTTTATTAACATTTTAAAATGAGGTTATCTAGTTTGAAAAATAAATTAGTATCTTCCGGGGGTATTGTGTATAGATTTTATGGTGACGAAATAGAAATTGTAGTCTGTTGTAGGAATGAACCGCAGTCTTGCAATCTACCCAAAGGAACACCAGAATCTTCAGAAACTATGGAGGAAACAGCCTTACGAGAAGTGAGCGAAGAAACAGGTCTTGAAGTGAACATAGAGAGATACGTAGGTGAAGTATGTTATGAATTTTTTTCAGCTAAGGACCAAGTGATGGTTGAAAAGTCAGTTTTTTATTACTTGATGATTCCTGTTGGTGGAAGCTTTGAATTACATGATCATGAATTTGATGAAGTATCATGGATTAATGTAGATGAAATAGATACAACGTTAACCTACCAAAATGAGGTGGAAATTGTTCAGAAAGGCATTTCCCTGGTCAAAAGATGAACGAAAAGAACTTCCCGAAGTAAATATTGAGGGGAAGTTAATCAGGATAAGGGAAAAAAGAGTGGAAGATATACCCGATGAGTATGCTTGGAGGGTGGACGAAGAATTATCAAGGCTAGATGCAACCAGGCCATTGACAATGTCATACGACGATTTCCTTAGATATTCTAAAGAGGAGATGCAATTTCCCAATTTCCGTTCTAAGAGATTGGCCGTGGAAACTATTGAAGGTGTCCACATAGGTAATGTTATGTACTACGATCTCAATATGAGAAATGCTGAAACAGAACTTGGAATAATGATTGGAAATAAAGAATACTGGGGAAAAGGTTATGGGACCGATATTGTAAAAACACTTCTAAAGCATTTGTTTGAAGACCTTAAACTGGAAAGAGTTTATCTTCATACATTGGCTTGGAATTACAGAGCACAATCATCTTTTTCTAAGTCAGGATTCCGTGAAATTCGTGCTGTAAGGAGAGGGGGGCAAGATTTTCTTCTTATGGAAGTATATCGGAATAGTTGGGAAGAAGAGGCTACATGAGTTTCATAATTTATTGGAGTCAAGTAGATTAATTATAAGAATAGACACGAACTCCAGATGCCTCGGGGATCACTACTACATTTTTCCCAATTGCCCCTTCTATAGCTAGACATAATTCAGGTGTATTTGCGTTGTCTAGGTTGATATTAGATGATCCTGAATCCATCCATGATACTGAATTGATCTCGTATCCCAAAGTTTCTTCTAATTCGGCTATGAAAAATGAGCTATTAGGGGGTGCAAAAAGCATAACTTGCTTTCTGATTTTTGCACGGTTAGTTTGGTTATAAGGTGTTTTGGGAAGGTTATTCCTATAGAGCCAATAGTGATATGGAACTATAAAAGCAAAAGATATTAAAGTTGATATAGATAAACGGGATGATCTCACTGTCTCTATACCTATTTCACCCGCTAAAATATCTCTAAGTATAAAGAATATCAACGTCGACAAAGCGGGGACTGCTACAAATATTCCTATGCCAAAGACAACATTGAAATAAATTTTGGGTAATGAATCGTTATAACTATTTGTGATTTCTATTCTGTTTATGATGTATTTCCTACAACTTATCCACAATGTAGAACCTATTAGAACCATTGTTAAGCCCGACACAAAGTTGTCTTTCCAACTTTCGGTAGATGATTCAACAAATTCAAATGGTTGACTGATTGTATTTAAAATTGTTTGAGATATTGAAGATATTCCGGGGGCTAAAATTAGTAGAGCGATTATAGAAAATGCATATCCAAATAATCTCAATTCTCGACTTGTACCAAAGATGCCATTTCCCTTTTCAGAATTTTCAAAAATTGATTTTTGGTGGTAATAGAGGAGAGATAATCCAACTATAAGTGCGCTAATTGCACCTGGCGCCTGATCGATTCTCCCCTCATTTTCAGGGATGTCTGTTCCTATAATTATGGATAGTATTCCGTGTAATAAAGATGAAATAGCAATTAATGAGGTTATACCGCCTGCGACAATGGTGGCTGTGTAAAGATATAAAGTTTTTACTCGATTAGATTCTTCTTTAGTCGCTATAAGAAGCCAATGGACTATCCAGGCCAATAGGCTTGGTATAAGAATTGATATAAATCGACGACCGGCAATAAATTCTCTGTTTTCACCGGAATTTATAGTCAAGGAGTTATCAAATAATGAGTCGTAAATTAATTGTGTGAGTGAATGTAGTAAACCTGAAAAAGCAAATGACAAAATCATCAAAGATATAAAACTTGTTCCGTATATATAGATTTGTTTAATTAAAATGATGTTTTGTGTAAGACCTTTGTTTGTTAAAGATAACTTCCAGTGATATATCCAAACTGCCGAAAGTACCAGTAAAGAAGAAACTTGGTACCAGGCATGTTCTTTATCTCCAATTAATGCGGTTAGGACTGAGTATCCTGAATTGATTAAGATTGAGATTGATATTGATAAGACTAAGTACGTATAGACTGCATTTATAGTGGTATTTTTTGTAGAAATATCTTTTTTGAGTTCTTTTGAGACTATTCTCCAGTGAAAAACCCATATTGGGAGGCCGACTAAACTGAGTGAGAGACCGAGAGCAATCATTTCATTCGGTGCTGAAACAATTGTTTGAGAAAATGTATTTTCTAACAAAGATTGAATTAATAGGATAATTCCAAAAGTCGTCATCCCAAGTGTGATAAAACTTATTACGTAGAAATACAAACTTCTAGAAACTTTGTCGCCATAGTCTGAGGATTGGCTTGTTCTAAACGATAAAAATTTATATATGGCGGCTATAGTAATGGCGATTACTAGTAAAAATGGTGTAAAACTTAGAAGGTCTGTCATGACTTAATTTGTATTTATAGCCTGCTTATTTTATTGATTGTCAGCAAATTAGGTTAAAACTAGTTCCAGTGATTGCCCAGGCATTATTACTAAATTTTAGAAACAGAGTTTCCGATATTTTATTTTCATATGTTGAGAAAAACCCTGAATTTTCTATCGAAGAGATTTCTACGATTACAATTGCGTTATCATCAAAAACATCAACAGAATTTAGGTTTATTGTGGTTCCCTTTAAAGATTCTGATATGTCAACCGACGCCACAACAAATTCTTCAATGGGACATTTTTCTCTGGTAGTCAGGTCTAGTGTGTTATAGGCCTTAGGGAATTCACGGGCAATGACATTGTTAAGATATGTTTGGACAATTTTTTCGGGGCTCCCCTCTTCCAAATCTTCAATATCGTAAAAAAAGAAATAAGAGGTAAAAACCACTATCAATATAACGATAATCCCCCCGGAAATCCCAAAAGCTAATCTCATTAATTTTTGCATCCCAAAATATTCACAAGAAAAATTTATATTACCAGTGTTACAGCAGAACGACTGTTCAACATAGTTATTTCAAGAGCTTTTTCAGGTTAATTTAATCCATGTCTCAATTAATTCACCTGTGTTGGGTTAAAGATTTTCGAGTATTTTATTTTGCTCTTGAAAAAGTTTGGTGATGCCTATCTCTGCCGCGTCCATTACTTTGTTAACCATAGATCTGTTAAATCGATTTCTCTCGGCCCCTCCTTGAATCTCTATGATCGTCATGTCTTCAGCCATAACGATATTGAAATCCGCGTCGGCGCTAGAATCTTCTTCATAGCACAAATCTAGCATTACATCTTTACCGAAAATACCGATACTTGTGGCAGCTATATTTGTTGACATGGCTCCGTCACTTATTAAGCCCTCTTTGTGTAATTTACTAATCGCCATATTTAGAGCTACATAACCGCCGCTTATAGATGCTGTACGGGTTCCGCCATCGGCTTGCATCACATCACAGTCTATATTTATTGTTCTATCCCCCAATTTCGATAGGTCTACCCCAGCACGTAAAGATCTTCCTATTAGTCTTTGGATTTCTTGTGATCTGCCACGGGGTTGTTTTTCTCGCTCTTTTCTTGGGGAAGTAGAACCGGGAAGCATGGAATATTCAGCTGTTATCCACCCCTGTCCCGAGCCTTCTAGAAATGGAGGGGTTTTTTCTTCAATGCTGGCGGAGCAAAGGATTTTAGTCTTTCCGGTGGAGATAATGACAGATCCATCAGCAAATTCCATTGGGTCGGTAATAATTTCAATTGCTCTAGGTTCAATGTGTCCTCTGCCGTCAATTCGCATTTTTTCCTCTTTTTAATCAATCTACAGTTTGTGGCTTAGATTGTTGTAGACTTTGTTTGCTTTTATTTTTAACTTTCAATATGACAACTATTATGCATCAAATATGAATTTTAATATTTACCTAATTGGATTTTCGGGTACTGGCAAATCTACGTCTGGCGAAATACTCTCAAAGGTATTGAAACTTAAATACGTAGATATGGATTCTGAAATAGAGCTTAGAGAAGGGTCCCTTATCCCTGAGATTTTTGCTTCAGTTGGTGAAGATGGATTTCGGAAATTGGAGACAAATTTGTTGGAATCCATTTCTAATAAAGAGAGGCAGGTCGTATCGACAGGTGGTGGATTACCTACTTTAATAAGAAACAGATCTATCATGGCTGAGAGTGGGAAAATTGTTTGTCTTACCGCCAGCCCTGAGACTATATATGAACGTTTGCTACAACATTCATCAGAGTTAGGTGAAAAAGCCGATAGGCCTATGCTTTTCTCTGATAATCCTCTTGATAGAATTCGGGAACTACTATTGGATAGAGAAGGTGCTTACCTTTGTAAAGCTGATTTAATAATAGATACGGAGTTATTTGGTCCAGAAGAAGTTGCTTATAAAATTATAGAAGGATTGGATTATGAGTAAGAATGTTACTTCAGACCTAGCAGCTGAAGTAGAAACTACGGGCGGTAATTATCCTGTTTGGGTTGGATGGGGAATCCTTGATGATATTGGAAAAAAAACTAAAGAATATTTATCTCCATCATGCGTTTATATTATTACAGATGAAAGTATTTTAGAGCATGCCAGAAAAGTTCAAATTTCAATGGAAAAGTCTGGTATTGCATCGCATATGTATATTGTTCCACCTGGGGAATCTAGCAAGACTTTGGAAACGGTTCAACAAATCTATAGTTGGTTGGCTGGGCGTAAGGCAGAGAGAAGGCACTTAATAGTTGCTGTCGGTGGAGGTGTTATAGGAGATATGGCTGGATTTGTGGCAGCCACTTATTTGAGAGGGATGCCCTTTGTCCAGGTTCCGACGACTTTGTTGGCCATGATGGATGCTTCTATTGGTGGTAAGGTTGCGGTTGATCTTCCTCAAGGCAAAAATTTAGTAGGGGCATTTTATCAGCCTAAATTCGTTCTGTCGGATGTCGAGACTCTTGTCTCATTACCTGAACGTGAACTAAATTCAGGATGGGCTGAAGCAATTAAACATGGTCTAATACTTGACGAGGATCTTTTAGGGATTTTCGAAAATCGGGTCGACGAAGTTAGATCTTTGGATAGAGATATAGCTACAGAAATTATCAGGAAAAGTGTAGCTATTAAAGCAAATGTTGTGTCGAGAGATGAGAGGGAAACTCTTGGAATAAGAATTCTATTAAATTATGGGCATACTATCGGTCATGCTATTGAGTCCTCTACCGGCTATACAAAATATTTACACGGTGAGGCTGTTAGTATAGGTATGATGGCTGCGGCTAAAATAGGTCAACTTGCGGGGATACTACGGGAAGAAGAAGTGATTAGACAAGAGGATGTTCTCAAATCCTACGGTCTACCTGTGAGGGCACAGGGTTTGGTTGCAGAGGAAATAATTGAAGCCACGACTTCTGACAAAAAAACATCTGACGGCATTGTAAATTGGGTACTCTTAAATGGATTAGGAAATGCCGTAACTGATAATAATATACCTATAAATCATGTTTTGGATGCGGTCAATTTTGTAATAAAAGATGTTCAACCATCAGAAACGGATGGGAAAGATTAGATGGAAAGCCTCTTAGAGGCGATACCCTATCTACTTCTTGGTGTAGTGACAGGGGCATATGGAATCTTGGTTGGTGCAGGTGGAGGAGTTATATTAGCTCCAGCCCTTCTTTTGTTTTTTAATATAGAACCTGCAATTGCTGCAGGTACCTCATTAATACTAGTGTCAGTTAACAGTGTCTCAGGGACGTTAGCATACAAGAAAACAGGACTTGTGGACTACCGCAGTGGTTTTTTGTTCTCTGTGGCTGCAGTTCCGGGATCTGTGATAGCTCCATTGTTATTAAATGTTGCAGCACCGGAGCTTTTCAATATTTTATTTGGCCTGATGTTGCTAATTTTAGGTGTCGTAGTAAGCGTACGTCCAAATGTAAGAGAGCGAGATTCAATTGATGGAGAAGGCGTACCTACATCAAATCTGGCAATGGTGGCAACCTTTACTCCAAAATGGCTAAATTTCACAGTCAAGGAAAGAAAAATACTGTCTCAAAAGGGTGTTTCATATGTTTTTAGATTTAATGAATCGTTATGCTTTGTCTTTAATGTTTTTCTTGGCTTCATCTCGAGCTTCTTTGGTACAGGAGGTGGGTTTTTAAGGACACCTGTTTTAATTTCTGGATTTGGATTTCCAGTGCAGGTTGCAGTCGCAACGTCAATATTTGCGTTATCTATATATTCGACAATGGGTGCAGTAGTACACGCATATTTGGGCAATGTAGATTGGTACCCTATAGCTTTATGGTCTGGGGTTGGGTTGATAGTTGGGGGTCAAATAGGGGCTAGACTTTTGGAAATTGTAAACGGTCTTTGGATATTAAGAATTTTGTTATTAGTGGTTATACTTTTAGGTATTCAATTAATAGTTCAAGGTGTTTGGTCTGATTCATACTCTTTACAGATTATCCATTAGGTAATTATTTATGAAATTCACTATAGAAGGTACTGACAACAAGGCTCGAGCCGGCCGTTTAGAGACTTCGCACGGGTGCGTTGAAACTCCGTTTTTTATGCCAGTAGCAACGCAAGGCTCTGTCAAAGCCGTTGCCCCAGCTGATTTGATGGAAGCAGGATCTCAAATGATTTTAAGTAATGCTTATCATTTATACCTGAGGCCGGGTGATGAATTAATTTCTAAAATGGGAGGGCTAAATAAGTTTATGGGTTGGGATCGTCCGATTTTGACCGATAGCGGAGGATTTCAAGGATTTAGTCTGAGAGATCTAAGGGAAATTTATGATGACGGAATTAAATTCCGATCACATATTGATGGAAGTGAACATATGATCACTCCTCAATCCATAGTAAAAATTCAAGAAAATTTGGGCTCTGACATTATTATGCCCCTTGATGTATGTTTGCCAACTACTTCAGACAAAGAATCTTTGAAAGTCGGGTTATATAAAACCTCGGAATGGATGCAGATATGTTTAGAGTCAAAGAAAAATGACGAGCAGGCTTTATTCGGAATTGTACAAGGCGGAATACATGATGATCTCAGAGAGCAATCTGCGGAATTTATGACGTCTCTTGATATGCCGGGATATTCCATTGGAGGACTTAGTGTCGGGGAATCAAAGGCTGATATGTATAGAATTGCGGAAAAAACGGCGGGCTTATTACCTAGTGAAAAACCTCGTTATCTAATGGGTGTAGGATCACCTGAAGATTTAGTCGAAAATGTTGCAAACGGAATTGATATGTTTGACTGCGTTTTACCCACTAGGGTTGCCAGGAACGGTGCTCTTTTTACAAAAAAAGGCAGAGTCAACGTGAACACGTCCAGATTTAGAGGTGTAGACTGTCCAATTGACAAAGATTGCCGTTGCTATACTTGCCTGAGGTTTTCGACCGGATATTTACATCACTTATTCAAAGCACGGGAATACTTGGCATACAGATTGGCATCAATTCACAACATAACTTTTATAAACAATCTCACTAGGAATATGCGCGATGCCATTATGACCGGTATGTTCCATGAATTTTACAACGCATTTATGGCAGATTACGTTCCAGTTTCAAGTTCCTAAAATATCGACTGAACCCTGAAATACTAGAATTAAATACAGGGCATGCCTAAATTTACCAGATTAGTTGCCACCTGCAACGGCAGGAACGATACTTATTTCATCACCTGAAGCTACACTGCTAGACATTCCATCGACGAACCTAATGTCTTCTCCGTTTATATAAACGTTAACGAAACTTCTCAGTTCTCCAGTTGACTCACATATCCTATCTTTAAGTCCGGGAAATTGATTTTCCAATGCCTCTACCACCTCTGACATTGTGTTACCTTCCACTGATGCCTTGTCTTCTCCGTTTGTCACCTTTCTAAGTGGTGTGGGGATCCTAACTGTCGCACTCATTTTTCCTCCATAGTTTTCACATATTATTGCTAGGCGAAGTGAAAAGGTTATCCTTCTATTATGTCACCACCAATCGGATCTATTCTAACTCCGGTACTGGTGACCCATTCTAATCCTTTGTCAATCACAGAGTCTTCTCCTTCAAGCTCCAATATTACCCATCCCATATCTTCTCTCACGTCCGCTCTTCTTATGTTGGTTATGATCTCGAAGTCTATACCCAATCTGTAAATGACTGGCTCTGTAATAAGATTTTGAGGAAAAGTGAATCTGACTCTTCTACTTGCCATTCTCTACCTTAATCTATATGGGTTAACTGTTTTTGAAATTAGATAATTCTGTTTGAAATATTTCGTAGTCAGGCGTAGTCTCAATTGGTGTGACAAAATCTCCCATTGCTTCCATAGTTTTTAATCCATTTCCAGTAATGTAGGCAACAGTGACTTCATCCTTCTTAATTTTCTTCTGTTCTACGAGTCTCTTCAGACTAGATATTACAACACCACCAGCTGTTTCTGTAAAAATACCCTCAGTTTCAGCCAACAGTCTTATCCCATCGATTATGGTGTTTTCATAGGCCGCAATACCAATTCCCTCTGTTTCTTTCAACACTTCTAATGAATAAGGACCTGCTGCAGGATTACCTATTGCAAGAGATTTTGCAATAGTATCTGGTTTGACTGGTATTACCTGATTACTTCCTTGAAGATAGGCTTCAACTATCGGGGAACAACCTTCTGCCTGTGCAAGGTGCATTCGCGTAGATGGTTTTTCAATTAGTCCGACATCGGCGAATTCTTGCAACCCCTTCCATATTTTTGTGTGTAACTCCCCAGAAGCTCCTGGAACCACGCAGTGGTCAGGAGCTTTCCAACCGAGTTGTTCGGCTACTTCGTAGCCTAGAGTTTTGCTGCCTTCAGCGTAAAATGGTCTCATGTTAATGTTGACGAAGGCCCATCTGTGGTTATCAGCTAATTCACTACAAAATCTATTGGCCTGATCATATGTTCCTTCGACAGCTACCATCGTGGGCCCATAAACGGCAGCGCCAAGAATCTTGCCTTGTTCAAGATAAGCCGGGTAGAAAACCATCGTTTCCATACCTGCTTTTGCCCCATGTGCGGCCACCGATCCCATAAGGTTACCTGTAGACACACATGCCAAAACCTCAAACTCAAATTCTAATGCCTTAGTGGTGGTTACTGAAACAGGTCGATCTTTAAAAGAGTAAGTAGGATTGACACTATCGTTTTTGATATATAGGTTTTCTAGACCTAATTTCTGGCCAAGATTTTTCGCATGTATTAACGGCGTGTAACCTGTGGAAATATCTACAGCTGATTCCTTGGACACTGGTAGAAAATCATGATACCTCCACATCGAATGGGGCCCATTTTCAATTGTCTTTTTACTTACTGCTTTAGCAATAGATTTGTAATCGTATTCAACTTCCAAAGGCCCGAAACAAAACTCACAGGCATTCAAAGGTTCAATCGGATACTCACTTTTGCATTCGCGACATCGGAGGCTCTTTACATGGGTCAAAGGACCACTCCTACAAATAATAGGGGATTTAGGCTACTCTCAAGAGTAGTATCTTTCAGGATACGATACACGCAAAAATGGTAGCAATCAGAACTGACGAGTGTCAAGGAAACTTTTAACTGAAACCAGATTCAGTTATTTTTAGTGAGTTGGTCCTACAAGAGCTATGCTGGCTTTGTTCAAATCCAGAAAACTACTTGCAGTGGCTTTTAAATCATCCAAAGTCACTATGTTGAACTGTGAGATTATGTCATCGACGCTATTATGGTTTTCGTACGATATTTGATTTGATAAATTCCACTCTGAAATTGATTTAGTATCTTCCATACGGAGTTTGAGTTTACCCGATATAAGACTTTTTGCTTTTTTTAATTCTGTTTCGCTAAGGTCATCTTTACATCTATTTAGTTCCGCTTTCATTATGTTGATGCCTTCACGGTAATTTTTTTTGTCAAGATCGGCATAGAAGAATATCGAACCTACCTCGTAAAGGTGGCTTGATCCACTTCCAACATCGTAAGCTAAGCCTCGTTTTTCTCTAACTTCATTAAAAAGTCTAGAGCTCATACCATCTCCTAATATACATGTTAGTAAATCTATCCTGAATCTCTCTGGGTCATTTCTTCCCACACCAGGAAACCCCATGCACATGTGTACTTGTTCAGTATCACGCGTTTCGTGCTTGTATCTTTGAGATTTTTGTGAGGTCAATATTTCTGGGAATGTGTTTTTGTTCCCTGAAGGTATTGTGTATGAGTTCTGGTTCACGATTTCGACGATTTCTTCATGGACCACATTGCCCGCTATACTTACTACTATGTTGTTGCCCACATAGTTTTTTTCTGCGAACTTAATAATGTCTTGTCTCTGTATATTGCTTATACTCTCTATACTTCCGGCTATGTCTCGGCCCAAAGGGGTGTTTGGCCACATGATTTCATCCAGAATTAATTCAGCTCTAGAATTTGGGTAATCGGTTACACTTTTTATTTCTTCGGATATAACTTGGCGCTCTAAGTTGATAGATTGTTCGGTAAAAAGGGAGTTTTTTACCATATCGAAAAAGACGGTTAGTGCCAATTGGGTATGCTCCGATATTACTTTGCACCAATAGACTGTAGTTTCATAGTCCGTAGCAGCGTTAATATATCCGCCAGTTTGCTCAATAGCGCCACTTATATCCAGAGGATCACTTCTTTCTTTAGTTCCTTTGAACAAGAGGTGTTCAATGAAATGTGATATTCCTGATACCTCGTTTGACTCATGTCGAGCTCCCACTTTGATACCGAGGCTAATTGCAGTTGATATCGAATATGGGATTTCCTCAGTGACTATACATATTCCGTTTGATAACAACGTTTTTTTCATTTATAAAACACAAAGAACAAGGTGTATAATCAACTTCTAGTTTCCTTCTCGGATTGTAATTCCTGACTTTTCCTCTTGTAGTTTTGCCACAGCTACTGTGGATTCTGAACCTAACCCCTTGTTCTGAGCTTCAACATATCTTTGCTGTACGACATTTGAAATCTCCATTGGGACTTTCAAGCTACGGCCTAGCTGCGTTGCTAAACCGACATCTTTGGCTCCTAGGTCTAACTTAAAGCCAGGCTCAAAATTTCCTTTAAATAGGCTGTTCGGGTAACCGTGCATGGATCGAGTTTCTCCAGAACTCATCGATACAGCGTTGTATAGCGTTATAGGATCTACACCTGCTTTCACCCCTAGGCTGAAAGCTTCCGCAAGGACTACCCCAAGCGTCATGCCAATCAAGTTGTTTACGATTTTGCAAACTGCACCTGCTCCGAGTGGGCCGCAATAAACAACTTGATTCCCAATCAAATCAAGAATATCTTTGTATTTATTGTAGGCTTCCTTTTCACCTCCAACCATCACACATAATGTTGCCTTTTCTGCACCGGTTGTTCCACCGCTTACAGGAGCATCAAGAACTTCGACACCCTTTGTGGAAAATTTTTCAGAGATTCGTTTGATTGTTTCGGGATCCGTAGTACTCAGGTCAAAAAATGTTGAACCACTATTGGCAGTGGAAAGTATTCCGCCCTCTCCCAGTGCTATTTGCTCCACGTCTTTGGGGGTTGGGAGCGAGGTGAATATGAGGGTATTGTTGGCCGATACCTCGGCAGGACTTTCAGCCCATGTAGCACCATGACCTAGTAAGTCTTCGGCAGCTGATTTATTAATATCATATATAGTCACTTCGTGACCTCCATCTATGATATGGCGTGCCATATGACGGCCCATAAATCCAACACCTATAAATCCGATTTTCATGAGAATCTCCTTAGATTGATGGGTTTTTTCAATATCATCGATATCATAAGTTTAGTAAGCTCTAAGTGGCAACATTCATATAAATATTGCTGAGATCTTTTATGTTACATATAAAATGGAAGCGTTCGGTAACAATTTTTTTATCTGTCTGAAGCGAGTGTTTATTATTAAAGCTTTAATTTATCCATTCAAAATATTTGTATTATTGTCAAGTTTAATCGAGGCCTGTCCGCCATTTCGATATGCTGAAGGGTTACTGGAATCAAAAGAGGTTCTTAGAGATCCAGATAGATTCTTAATACATGTTGAGTCTGAGATAATAGAGGTAGATAATCACACATTTTCCAACCTCATGATTGGTGAAAACATCAGGGTCAGATCGACCAGAAATGGAAAGGCGATTAGCATTGACCGATTGATTCCTAAAGAAGGACCAGTTTAAATATATTTGGCGAGTACTTCAACCAAATGTAACGATTTCCTACCGGTTCCTTCCTTTATTTGTTGGCGGCAGGATACACCTTCACTTATTATCATGACATCTTCGGAAGTTTCTCTCACAGCAGGAAACAGGGATATTTCACCGATTTCCATTGAGACGTCGTAATGCTCTTTGAAAAACCCGAATGAACCAGCCATACCACAACAACCCGAGTTAATTTCAGAGCAATTTAAGCCAGGTATTTTTTGTAGGAGTTCCATGGCTGGAGAAGTTCCAACCAGAGCTTTTTGATGACAGTGGCCATGAAATATTGCTTTTTGGTTATCTGGCGCATTTTCAAATACAAAGTCTTCATTCTTTTCAATGGCGTGAATAATAAATTCCTCAATAAGCATAGTATTTTCAGAAATAATATTGGCACTTACTCTGTCACTTGCTAGGTCAGGAAAATCACTTATGAAACCCAGGACACAGCTTGGTTCTATACCTATGAGTTTTGCCCCATCGTTAATATGCTTCAGGATGGATTCAATGTTGAAATTAATGTTAGATTTTGCGGCGTCTAACATACCATTAGACAGCATCGGTCGACCACAGCATCGAGTTTCTGGTATTACAACTTCATATCCTAGTTTTTCAATGACTTTTACGGCTGCTATTCCCAACTCAGGATGGTTGTAATTGGTGGTGGTGTCAGGAAACAATATTACCTTGCCGTACAGATTTTCCTCATTTCCAATTTTTTCTCTGGACTGGAACCATTGTTGGAAAGTCTGTGAAGCAAATTTAGGCAAATTCCTCCTGCTGTCGATCCCAATGGTCCGTTCGAGTAATCTTTTGGAATAATTTGTGGACATAATCCAATTTGTTAAAGGCGAAAAGAATGCGCCCATTTTTCCAAGTTTTGAAACTTTTCCAAAAAAGTGATTTTTTAATGTATATCCATTTTTTTGGTGGTATTGATATAGGAATTCATATTTTAACTTTGCCATATCAACATTTGAAGGGCACTCAGCTTTACAACCCTTGCATTCCAAGCATAAATCCATAACTTCATACAGTCTTTCATCGCTAAAACTATCAGCAGGAAGTGCTCCTGAAATGGCTCCTCTTAATGCATTGGCTCGTCCTCTTGTAGAATGCTCTTCATCTCTAGTTACCATATACGAAGGGCACATTGTCCCTCCAGTTACCTTACGGCACGCTCCCTGTCCATTACACATTTCAATGGCTGTAGAAAAATTGCCCTCTTCATGAAAGTTGAATCCTGTAGTAGGCGTTTGTGGGGAATATGAAGTACCGTATCTGAGGTTTTCAGTCATAGAAGGAGAATCTACGATCTTACCTGGATTCATTATGCCATTGGGATCAAAAGCTGATTTAACTTCCCTAAATGCCTCATATATTTTAGGTCCGAACATTTTCTCGTTATAGCCACTTCTTACTAGCCCGTCACCGTGCTCACCGCTCAGAGACCCACCAAATTCTAATACCAGATCACTTATCTCGTCTGATATTGCGACCATTCGGTCTATTCCTACTTGCTCCTTCAGGTTTATCAGAGGTCTTATATGAAGACAGCCCACGCTGGCATGTCCGTAATATCCTGCTTCAGTACCATGTTTTTTAACGATTTTGTCGAATCTGCTGACAAATTCAGGAAGTACATCCGGGGACACAGCAGTATCTTCAACAAACGGCAGTGGTTTTGCGTCACCTGGTATGTTCATCATCAGTCCAAGTCCAGCTTTCCTGACGTCCCACACTTTTTGCTGCTGAATAGGATCAGTCATTATTAACAAATCGTATCCCCAGCCCCCATGACGTATTCGGTCCTTTAATTTTTGAAACTTTGAGTCAAGTTCATCGTCACTATCAGCTACCATTTCGATAGCAAGTAAAGCTTCTGGACTTCCTTGTATGAAGTCTGTAATTCGGGCATATGCTAAATTTGTTTGTGCTTGGCGAAGGATCATTTTACCAATTAGTTCAATGGCTGAAGGCCCCATTTCTAATGCGGCAACAGTTGCTTCCATAGATTCTATGAGTTCATTGCAATGTAGGACTGCTAATCCCTTAACTTTGGGTATAGGTACTACTTTGAGTTTAGCTTCAGTGATGGTTATCAATGTCCCCTCTGAGCCTACAGCAAACCGAGCCATGTTAAAATTGCTGCCTCCTACAAATTCATCAAGGTTATATCCTGACACCCGTCGTTGAATTTTAGGATATCTTTTGAGGATTTCATCTCGATTGTTTTCTCCTATAGAAAACAATCGCCGGTATATCTCTCCCTCCAGTCCATCCATTCTCATTTTTGCTTCTAATGCGTCACCTGTTAACTGGCCAAATGAAGCTTGTGAACCGTCGGAAAGAATGACGTCAAGGTCATAAACATTATCTACTGTTTTTCCCCACATCACTGAATGTGCGCCGCAGGAGTTATTTCCTAACGCACCCCCAACGTTTCCCCTGTTGCTTGTACTAGGGTCTGGAGAAAAAAGTACACCGTGTGGTGACAAAATTTTATTTAATTCATCTAGAATGATGCCTGGTTGTGTTTTGACCCATCCTTCTTCGGCATTAATTTCCGTGACTTTTCTCATGTATCGCGAAAAATCTATCACTATAGATTCTCCTACTGTTTGTCCCGCTAAACTTGTACCTCCTCCTCTTGGTAATACTGACACTCCGTAATTTTTAGCTGTTTCGAGTACTGCTATGACGTCTTCAGTAGACTTTGGAAGTACGACTCCAACTGGCTCTATTTGATATATGCTTGCATCTGTAGACCAGAGAGTCCGAGACATTTTGTCAAATCTAACTTCGCCACTGACCTGCTGATTTAGTTCTTCTGTGAGTTGACGAATATTTGATTCACTTATTTGAGTTGCCATTCATCACCATTTTTATGCGATAGAAGTTGTCATTTTAGAAGTTTCAAATAATAGGAAGACTTTACAAGTACAATACTTTGTTTTTCAAGGGTTATAAAATAATTTTATATATGTAACCTCATATAAAGCAGTGACTAATTTTGAGTTGAATATCAAATCATGCAACCAACCAAACATTTGGTGCAAAACTAGAGTTATAGGAATCGGCGACTTTATATAGTCTGTAAACTTTATGAGATGTTTAAAATCTTGAAAGTCGTATTTCCTTTTGGTGTGTCTGCGGTGGCTCTTTGACCTGCTCGCTTGCCAAGGAAAGCTTTACCTAGAGGAGATGCATCCGATATTTTCCCTTGAAGAGGGCTTGCTTCCGACGGACTAACAAGAGTGTATTTAAACTTTTTCTTTGCGGTTATTTCCTCTACTTGAATGGTGACACCCACTCTGACCCTTTTTGTCCCTTTTCCGCTAGAGTCCACAATAATGGCAGTTCTCAGCATGCTGTCTATCTCTTTTATCCTCGCTTCTTCGCGCCCCTGTTGCTCACGCGCAGCTTCTAATGGTGCATTCTCCCTTACGTCTCCATCCGATGCAGCTTTGTGTATGGCTTCACTGATAGTCGTTCTGTTTGATTCCAGAGTGTCTTTCTCTGTGACAAGCTGCTCATAGCCATCTTGTGTCATTTCTTGTCCGCCACTGGATGACGAGATTTCATCTGATTTGGAACCAGCTGATGTCTTTGGTTTCCGGATTCTGAAATGTGTTGCCAGGTTTACTTCCGTCCTACCTCCTTTATGAGCAAAAAGGAGGAACTTTCTGACGGCTTGCAAACCTTCAATAGTTTCTGAAGATGATCCGTTTTTGCATGCCTCTTCAGCATAAGTCCCTATTTGCGAAGGAGTTATTGATGTCAGATCTGTTTCCCCTCTAAAATGCTTCACAAATCTATTTAGCTCTCTGACGGCTGCTGTAGTTTTGTCTTTGTCTTTTAATTCTTCAGTGTAGGCCCCGACTGCAGACAAGAGCTTAGTAGATTTATCGTTTTCCAAAGAGATCCTCCTCTTTTATAACAGATGGACAAACACCATGTTAGCAAACCCTTCTTAGTGGGTGTCAACGTTAAGGCAGTTGGAAAATTCTATTAATTTCAATATTATTGTGCTTATTCAGGTATTAATTGACGGTCCAATGGGTAAATTTACGTTCCAATAAATCTGAAAAATTAGGGACGGATATAGCGGCTTTCGCTAGTTGGTGATAAATTACACTGCGTACTTTTTTTATGGGAGTTGAATCCGAGTATGAATACATCGGAATTTTTGAATATTACAAGTCTAATTGTTCCGGACAGAACTGCAATTATTTTTGACGGGAAGAGGATTAGCTACGCTTTATTGGCTGAAAGGGTGAACAGATTAGCGAACGCTCTTTCTGAACTAGGGGTTGGGCCTGGTGACCGTGTTTCAACCATGCAGGTGAATTGTAACGAGCATATAGAGGCATACTTTGCAGCTTCAAAGTTAGATGCTGTGTATGTTCCTCTAAATTTCCGTTCAACTCCGGAAGAAATTGAATATATGTTGAGTGATTGTTCACCAAAAGTTATATTCGCCGGATCAAGATATACGACTATGATTGATCAAGTGTCTGAAACTCTTGACTCACTATCAGCAAAAATCGTCATTGATGGTACTGCGGCCGGATGGCTTGGCTATGAATCTATCTTGGATTCTAGTGATGCTGATGAACGTTATCCTGTTGGGGATGAAGATGAACTCACGATGCTGATGTTCACTGCTGGCACTACAGGATCTCCCAAAGGAGTAATGCTTAGTCACGATAGCTTTTCTTCCTATATCCTGAATAATGTTTCGCCTGCTGACCTCGATATTGAGGAGAAAAATATACTTACCGTTCCTCTATATCACATCGCAGGTGTTCAGGCTGTGATGGCGGCGATATACGGAGGGAGGACACTGATTATTCAAAGGCAGTTCGAACCGGTTGAGTGGATGAAATTAGTGGCAACTGAAAGGGCAAATAGGGCTATGATGGTACCTACAATGCTAAAAATGCTACTGGATCATGAGGAGTTTGATAGTCATGATCTAAGTAGCCTCGAGGTTATAACGTATGGCGCTGCCCCAATGCCTTTAGAAGTGATAAGAAGAGCGATAGAAAAACTGCCTGGAACATATTTCATTAATGCTTTTGGTCAAACTGAGACGGCGGCCACAATAACAATGCTACCTCCGGAAGATCATGTTTTGGAGGGTAGTAACGAAGAGATAGAAATTAAACTAAAACGTTTGACATCTATTGGTAAGCCACTAAGTGATGTTGAAGTCCGTATAGTGGATGAAGATGGTGAAACGGTTAATACCGGCGAGAACGGAGAGATTGTCGCTAGAGGTTCCCGCTTAATGAAAGGATATTGGAATCAAGAAGAAGCGACCGCGGAAGCTCTGAGGGGAGGATGGTTATACACTGGTGATTTGGGATACTTTGATGATGATGGGTACATATTTTTGTCTGGGCGAGCAAAAGATTTCATAAAGAGAGGTGGAGAGATGGTTTCTCCTGAAGAGGTTGAGCAAGTTCTTCATTCCCATCCTGATATTGATGAAGCTGCAATCATAGGCGTTCCAGATTTAGACTGGGGCGAAAGGGTTCGCGCAATTGTTGTAGAAAAACCAGGGTGTACTGTTGATGAATCTGAAGTCATAGAATATTGCCGAGCTAAATTATCGAGTTTTAAGAAGCCTGAATCTGTTGTTGTTGTGGACGAGCTTCCAAGAAATCCTCTTGGCAAGGTCTTAAAGAGGGTTCTTAGGGAACAATTTAGTAGCCCGATTCAAGGCTAGCCCATAAGACTTGTCTATTAATCATACAAGTATGTATAAGGACGAAGCGGATGAAGATTACCAATATAGAATCTTTTATAGTAGATGCAGGATGGAGACCTTGGGGATTCGTTAAAGTAGAGACTGATGAAGGGATAACTGGATGGGGTGAGTGTAGCGATGGTCGGTCTCCTCGTGGTGTAGACGGGACTATAGAGGATCTGAAACCAGTGCTCATTGGTAAGGATCCCCGAGAATTTGAAACAAGATTTTGGGATATGCTGAGAGCTACTAGGCAAAGTCCAGGAGGAATTGCCGCTAAGGCAATCGCCGGATTGGATTGTGCCTTCATCGATATAAAGGCGAAAAGTCTTGGTATATCTGTGGCAGAATTGTTTGGTGGACCTACTAGAGATAAAGTGAGAATTTACTGGTCACATTGTGGGAGTTCTAGGGTTCGGAATTATGATCTCATTGGTGTTCCTCCTCTTCAAACATGGGACGATATAACTGCATTAGGTAAAGAAGTTGTTAGTAGAGGGTTTACTGCTTTTAAAACAAACGTTATTGGACCGGGTGATCCGGCGATGCACTTTGGGGGAGGTTTCGGGGGCGGCAGAGGAAGTACCGATCAGGTTGCTACAAAAGGCGTTTTAAAACACATAGAGAAACTTATAGGTACATTCCGAGATGCTGTTGGCCCAGATATCGATATAAATCTAGATCTGAATTTCCATTTCAAAACTGAAGCTTGTCTCAGAATAGCCAAGGTATTAGAACAATTCGATATGCTTTGGCTGGAGATAGACATGTATCAACCTGAAAGCATTAGACAGATAAAGGATTCTACAACTACTAGGATATGTACCGGTGAAAATCTGTTTTATATGAGAGATTATTTGCCCTATTTTCAGCAACATGCGGCTGATATGTTCATGATTGATGTACCTTGGAATGGATTCAGTCAATCTAAAAAAGTAGGAGACCTAGCTGAGGTTTTTCAACACAATGTCGCACCTCATAATTATTACAGCCACCTCTCTTCTTTTGTGAGTGCCTCCCTTTGTGCTTCATTGCCCAATGTCCGCATTATGGAGATAGATATTGATGATGTACCATGGAAGGATGAATTAACTACGGCTCAACCTGAGATAGTGGATGGATACATGACCGTGCCTACTGGACCGGGATGGGGAGCGGATATTAATGAAGAAGTTGCTAGAGCGCATCCGTGGAACGGCCCGAATATCATTGGATACGATAGCCCAGCATACGCCGAACAGACCCCCCCTGATTTGCTGTATGGGCTTCCGAGCTATTAGATCTCCTTTGGTACCGGATATTCTTTACAAAACATAGATATGAGTTCAGATATTGCTTCCGGTCTCTCCATGTACATATTGTGTCCGGTATTTTTGACCACACAATAAGATAGAGAACAGAGTTTATCAGAGAGTTTTTTTGCCTCTTGAAAAATCTTTTTCCTACTTGAACTGGCAATAAAAAGTGTTTCACAAAGGGATTTTTCAAGAATTGATATTAGATTTAGGTAGTCGTTTTCCCTTTCTAACCAATTCAGTGTGTTGGATGACCATTTCATATCAATTCGGCCGCGATCATCGGTGAATGTTTCATGGTCCAGTACGTCTTTCACAACCTCTTTTGCCCATTCCCTAGTAACTTCATGTTCAAGCAATAATTTTTTCAATTCTTTCTTGTTGCTCCACGTCGTTCGAGGCCTTTTATTACGGGAAGAAACCATTTTCTGGAAATTTTCGTCAATGACCAGCATCGGTTCCATCAGAACAAGTTTTTGGAACCTATCAGGTTTTTGTGTTGCAGATAAAATTAGGCCGACTGCACCCGTAGAATGAGCTGCCGCTGTGACGGCTCGCAGGTCTAAATGTTCTATGAATTGATTAATGTTCGCCGCTCGGTCGGAAAACCTATAGCCTTTTTCAGGCCAGTCGCTATCTCCATGGCCATATAGATCAAGAGCTAATACCCTGTGTGTTAAAGATAGCCGACGTGCTACGGCATCAAAACTTCTTGAAGTCCTCATATCGCCGTGGATTAGTAGTAATGGATCTCCCTGCCCTCCCCAGTCCATATAATGGGAGCGCATTCCATTAATGGTTACATGTTTGCTACTATGATTCATGAAACTGGCTTAAAATTCATGGCGAAAATCTACATCGTGCTGGAATCTCAACAGCAACTGTTTTATCCGCCTGAAATAGCAGGTAAAAAATGTACTTCGCTTTCTTCAGACACCTTTTCAATCATGCCTAGAGGGGTGATTTCTCCGTCTATTGCAACAGATATGTTTGGCTTGACCCTTCCGTCTTCAACCAACCGATCTTTAAAGCCTGGATATTTTTGATCCAGGCTCTCAATAATTTGACGGACATTTTTACCTTCAACCACCACCCTATGCTCACCATTTGACAGGTTTTGCATGAGTGATGGTATGAAGATCAGAGCCAAGGTATTCTAATCCTTTTCAACTTCTGCCGATAGGACAGCTCCTGGGCTCATAGGTAGATCTGTCATTCTCTTACCAGTGGCATCATACACAGCATTGGCAAGGGCAGGAGTTGGCGGCACTATGTTGGCCTCTCCAATACCCCTTACTCCAAAAGGATGTCCGGGGTTTGCCACTTCGACAATTACAGTATCAATCATTGGCAGATCTAGAGACGTGGGCATTCTGTAATCTAGGAGGCTTGAATTAGCCATGTTACCTTGGTCATTCATGAAGTACTCTTCATTGAGTGCCCAGCCAATTCCTTGAACGCTCCCTCCCTGCATTTGACCCTCAACGTAGCTAGGATGGATTGCTTTCCCTGCATCTTGCACGCAGGTAAATCGCTCGACGGTCACTTTGCCAGTTTCTTCATCCACTGATACGTCCGCAATGTTACCTGCGAAAGAGCCCCCTATTCCAGAAGGCTTAACTGACCCTGTTCCGGTTATGCTTCCTCCGGAGTCAGTCATTTGTGAGGCGAGTTCTTTAAAAGTCATTTTAAGTTCAGAATCGGTCTTTGAACTTATTACACCATCTTCCATGTCAAGACTATCGCTGTCTACGTCCCAAATCTTGGCGGCTCTCTCAATAGATTTCCGACGGACATCTTGAGCTGCCTCATAGGCTGCCCATCCTGTAGCAAATGTTGTTCTACTTCCACCAGTCACGGCAGTGAAACCCACATTATCGGTATCTACTACTGTCGGTCTTACATCTTCTACTGGTATACCAAGAACTTCAGCTGCGTGCATTGCTATAGAGGTACGACTACCACCAATATCCGTGGATCCTTCTCTGAGGTTTATTGTTCCGTCCTTGTTAACGGCTATATCACAGGCAGATGCTTCACCGATGTTGAACCAGAATCCTATAGCAACACCCCTTCCTATGCCATCGGCTTTCGCTGATTGATAGTGTGGGTGGTCTCTCATCGCCTCCAACACTTCTTTGCACCCTATACGTCTGAATACTGGGCCATCTGGTCTACGTGTGCCTTCTTCAGCTACGTTCTTTAATCGCAGTTCTATTGGATCCATTCCAATTTTTTCTGCAATTTCATTCATAACTTGCTCCATTGCGAAAGCTGCTGCGGGCGCTCCTGGTGCTCTGTATGGGGCTGTCTTTGGCTTATTTACCACAACGTCGTAGCCATCTATCAACGCGTTTTCTAAATCATAGGCTGCGAATACACATTGTGCTGCAGCTCCTATCGCAGATCCGGGATACGCGCCTGCTTCCATAGCCATCCATGCATGGGCAGCTGTAATAGTGCCGTCATGCTTAACTCCTACTTTAACTTTGCTATGGCTCCCGGGTGTTGGTCCTGACCCTTCAAACGTATCTTTTCGGCTCATTACAATTCTGACTGGTGCACCACTTATTTTCGAAAGTAATGCGGCCACGGGTTCCACATAAACTGGTATTTTCCCCCCAAATCCACCGCCAATTTCCATTGGGGTCACTCGAATTTGCGATACTGGGATGCCAAAAAGATCTGAAATACTGTCTCTAACAGCAAATGATCCTTGCGTGCTGCACCAGACGTGTATACGTCCGTCCGGATTCCATATAGCTGTCCCGTTATGAGGCTCTAGATAACCTTGGTGTACTGTGACGGTTTTGAATTCTCGTTCTACTATCACATCCGCTTCTGCAAACCCTTTTGTTATATCCCCTTTGGAATGCTGAAAATGTTCCGCTATGTTACTGACTTTACCTGTATTGTCTCCAAGCTCTTTTGTCGTCAAGGAGTCATGTAAAATTGAAGCATTGTCAACCATAGCCTCTTCAGTAGTAAGGACAGGGCTTAAAACCTCGTATTCAACTTCTATCAGGCTTACAGCTTCTTCAGCGACATGAGGATTAACAGCGGCGACAGCAGCTATCGCATGTCCTGCATAGAGCACTTTATCGCTAGCCAGAATATTGTCCCTGAGCCATTTAAGCTTTACTGAACCTTCTTCTACCCTTTCAAAGGTTTGGTCAGCGTTGGCGATTGCAGGAAAGTCTGCGGACGTGACAACAGCCTTAACTCCCGGTAGTGCTTCTGCTTTGCTAGTGTCTATGGATTTTATTTTTGCATGCGCGTGTGGGCTTCTGAGAATCTTTCCCTGAAGTAAACCAGCCGCAGAAAAATCTCCACCATACAATGCCCTTCCAGTCACCTTGTCTGCGCCATCATGCCGGACAGGTCTAGTTCCAACGACTTTGAAGTCATTTTGGGTCGAGAGTACAATATTCCTTTCGTAATCAGTAGTAGTCATATTGTTCTTATGCCTCCTGCAGTCGCTTGGCGGCATCTTGTACCGCTCTAACTATTTTGTCGTATCCGGTACATCTGCATAGGTTGTTGGCCAGCCAAAATCTAATTTCATGCTCAGTAGGGTTGGGATTCTGTTCAAGCAACGCTTTTGAGGAAATTATGAATCCTGGTGTGCAAATCCCACATTGAAGTGCTGCGTTTTCCAGAAACGCTAGTTGCAATGGGTGTAAATTACTACCGTCTGCCACACCTTCTATAGTCTCTATGTTGGCGCCTTCAGCTTCTACACCTAGCACCAGGCATGATGTGACTATTCTTCCATCTATGTTTACGGTGCAAGCACCACAGTTTCCGTCGTTACATCCTTCTTTTGTACCTGTGAGGCCAATTTCGTCTCTTAGGCATTCTAATAAGCTCTGCCTGGGCTCACATAAGAAGTCGACCGGCTCGCCATTTATTGTTGTTTGTACGTAGGTCTTTCCTGGCATGTATATTAACTCCCCTGTGCTCGTTCTACTGCGGTGTTAAGAGCTCTCCTCGTGAGAACTTCGCATAGATGTTTTCTGTATTCCGCGGTACCTCTCATATCAGAGATCGGTTTAGCCGCTCCTTTTGCTAAATCTGCTGCTTCTTGGATAGCTTCATCTCCAACTGACTTGCCTACTAGGGCTTCACCTGCTTCTTTTACATATAGAGGGGTTGGAGCAACAGAAGCCAAGCAGATCCTTCCTGTAGTGAACTTCCCGTCTTCTATGGTGACTGACGCACCGACTCCTGCGACCGCGATGTCCATCTCATTCCTTGGTATAAATCTTATGTAATTGGCCCCAAAGCCAGGACCATTGGATGGAAAGTTTATGGATATCAGTAGTTCGTCGTCTGCGATACTTGTCTGTCTCGGTCCAGTACATACCTCTTCGACCGCTATCTGCCTAGTTCCCTTCGGACCTACAACTGTTGCAACCGCTCCGTGTGCGACCATATTTGGAATGGAATCACCACTAGGGGCTGCATTGCATAGATTCCCTCCAAGTGAGGCTCTTCCCTGTATTTGGGTACCCCCAATTAAGGTCGCGGAGTCCAGAATTGCCGGATAGTGTTTTTTTACATTTTCGTCGTTATATATTTTGTAGCATTCAACCGCTGCTCCAACAGTCAGTCCGCCATCGGCACTGTAACTGAGTTCATTCAATTCAGGTATGCTCTTTACATCCACTACAACCTTGGCATTCACTCTAGGGTCCCCTACTCGCAATTGAACAATAAGATCTGTACCTCCAGCGAGAGGCTTCGCCTCTCCACCTGATTCAGATAGCAGTTTGACTGCCTCTTCAATAGTGTTTGGTTTTTCAAAGTCGATCCACTTCAAAAGTCTTCCTCCTTTGCGACACACTTTTTTGATTCAAGTATGCTAATTAACGTTTCCTACATTTAATAGTCTAGCTTTGAGCTAATAAAAACAACCCAACGATACATGTTCGGCTTCTAAGAGTCGACACGCGCCGACAGTCTAACATATAGAGTTTACCCCTCACAATAACCCTATTCAGGTACGTTTTTCTTTAAGTCGGGTCCCGATGTGGTTAGAGCTTATTATTTGTTTTATATACCGCATGTAGACTCTCTTTGAATATTTAAGCTTAATTTAATAGGGTTTCTTTTAGGTAATGCCCAGTATGTGACTTTTGAATCCTGGAAAC
This sequence comes from uncultured Dehalococcoidia bacterium, assembly GCA_964343265.1. GTDB lineage: Bacteria > Chloroflexota > Dehalococcoidia > Lucifugimonadales > UBA826 > CAYFIW01. Next base: position 37,390 of record CAYFIW010000013.1, read on the forward strand.
ATCTTCTGGGGTACCAACGCAAACAATTTGCCCACCTTTGTCCCCTGCACCGGGACCTAAATCTATTAACCAGTCCGCATTTTTTATCAAATCTAAATGATGTTCTATTAAAATAACTGAGTTGCCACTTTCGACCAATCTGTGCATTACTTTCAAAAGATTTGAACAGTCTTCAAATGATAGTCCAGTCGTAGGTTCGTCTAGGATGTATAGTGTTTTTCCTGTGGCTCTCTTCGAGAGTTCAGTAGCTAGTTTGACTCTTTGTGCTTCTCCGCCACTAAGT
>CAYFIW010000014.1:0-32663 GCA_964343265.1 uncultured Dehalococcoidia bacterium
TGAATGCACCAGACAATTCACCTTTGGGTCCTTTAACAGTAACCTCAGAACCGCTGATGTTTACATTGACTCCATCTGGTATTTGTATGGGTTGATTCCCTATCCTTGACATTAATCTTTCCTAAATTCTAAATAACTTTTGTGTCTCACCAAACGTAAAAAAGAACTTCACCACCCACTCCAGTACTATGGGCTTCGGCCCCTGACATTACGCCTCGGTTTGTGGAAATGACAGCTATTCCCCGTCCCCCATACACGTATGGGAGATTATCCTTACCCACGTATACCCTCAGACCAGGTTTACTTATTCTCTTTATCCCAGTGATAACCGGGTCATTCTTTCCCCAATATTGAAGATTGAATTTTATAACCGCGTCCTTAGTCCCTTCATTTTCTAAATCAACTCCAGACACAAATCCTTCATCTTCCAAAATACGAGCTATCTTAACCTTCATGTTGGATGCGGGTATTTCTACTGATTTATGACCAACCATATTAGCGTTCCTAATCCTGGTAAGCATGTCCGCTATTGGATCCGATATTGCCATTTAAATGAATTCCTTCTGAAATTAACTTATGCGAAAACTACCAACTAGCCTTTTTAACACCAGGTAACTGACCTAGGTGAGAAAGTTGTCTAAAACAAATCCTACAGATTCCTACATACCGTATATAGCCTCTGGGGCGTCCACATCGATTGCATCGATTTCTGACACGAACATCAAATTTCGGTCCTCTTTTCCAACTCTCTATCTTAGATTTTTTTGGCAATTTTCAACTCTCTCTTTATGCTCTTGGTGTTTGATCAGGCTACTAAGCTCTTGACGAAGGGCATACCCAATAATTCAAGAAATCTCATACCTTCCTGATCACTATCGGCAGATGTAACCAAGACTATTTGCATACCACGTATTTTCTCTATACTGTTGTAGTCAATCTCAGGAAAAATAGTTTGTTCCCTAAGCCCGATTGAACAGTTTCCTCTTCCGTCAAAGCAATTCCTAGGAATTCCTTGGAAATCTCTAATCCTCGGCAGAGAAGCATTTAACAGTCTATCTACAAATTCATACATTCTTCGGCCGCGCAAAGTAACTTTTACTCCAATTGGCATGCCTTCACGTACCTTGAAGCCAGCTACAGATTTTCTAGCCTTAGTTGTCACTGGCTTCTGTCCCGTTATCAAAGCAAGATCCGCTGTAGCGCTCTCGACAGCTCTATTATTCTGCAAAGCCTCGCCAAGACCTATATTAACTACTACTTTTTCAAGTCTAGGCACCTGCATAACGCTAGAGTATCCAAACTCATTTATAAGTTCAGGCCCAATCTCATCTCTTATTTTTTCCACAAGGCGAGGAGGCCCTACTTGTGTTAGATCTTCAGCAGTCATTCGATCACTTCCTGACATTTTTTACAGACCCGAGCTCTTGTTCGGTCACCTAGGATCCTTGTACCAGTCTTTACTGGCGCCTGGCAGTGGATACAAACCAACATCACGTTACCAGCTGGCACAGGCATCTCTTTTTCTATAATCTCAGCTCCACGCATTCCTTGAGCCTTCATGTGACGCTTTACGACATTAATCCCTTCCACAATTACTTTTCCCTTATCCGGAATTACCTGTTGGACAACCCCTTGCTTACCTCGATCCCTACCTTTTAGAACAATCACATTATCGTTCTTCTTAATCTTCATCACAGAACCTCCGGAGCTAACGAGACTATTCTCATGAAGTCTTTATCTCTCAGTTCTCTGGCCACAGGTCCAAATACTCTAGTCCCCCGTGGCATTCTGTTGTCGTCAAGAATTACAGCCGCATTCTCATCAAATTTAATATGGGACCCATCATTACGACGATGCCCTTTAGATGTCCTGACAATAACTGCTTTGACAACTTCTCCTTTTTTTACTGCACTTGACGGTGACGCCTCTTTCACAGAGGCCACAATAACATCACCAAGCCAAGCGTACTTCCTACCAGAACCTCCTGGCACTCCTATGCAACTAATAACCCTGGCCCCTGAATTGTCAGCGACCTTGAGTTTAGTATATTGCTGAATCATTTCCTCTAATCTTCCTAATTTTGTTCTTTATTAGATTATTATTCTTGAGACCCATTAGAGCTGTCTCATTCCGTAGATATATCTCCTGGTTGTAAGTCAGCCACATCTCCCTTCTGGACGATTTCCGATATCTTCCACCTCTTTGTCTTGGACAATGGACGAGTCTCAATAATCCTTACTGTGTCCCCTACATTGCACGCATTATCTTGGTCATGGACCTTGAAAGTGCTCCACTTCCTAACGTTTTTCTTGTAAATTCTGTGAGGCTGTCGCCATTCAACGGAAACAACGACAGTTTTGTCCATTCTGTCCCCAATGACTTTTCCAACCTTGGTCTTTCTTCTTTCGTGACTCATTCCGAAATCTCCAAAAGCTCCCTTTCCCTAATAACAGTATTTATACGAGCTATTCTTTTCCGAGCACGCCCTATTTCATTCACATCTACAAGTTGCATAGTCGCAGACCTAAACCTCAAATTCATTAGATCCATTTGCGCGGATTCCAATTCCTCGTAGAGATCCTGATCGTTCATTCCTCTTATGTCGTCAATCTCAGCCATATATATCTCTTAAAAATTCTACCGTTTATAAATTCTAATTATTGGGCTCCAACACCCATCCTCGATACCACTTTTGTACCCATCGGCATCTTCGATGCGGCTAGAGTCAAAGCATGCTTAGCAATGTCCTCAGGTATTCCTGCCATTTCAAACAAAACCTTTCCTGGTTTCACTACAGCAACCCAATGGTCTGGCGCCCCTTTTCCTTTTCCCATTCTTGTTTCTGCCGCTCTTGCCGTGACACTTTTATCAGGAAAAACCCTGATCCACATCCTCCCCCCCCTTCTAGCATATCGAGTCATAGCCCGCCTCGCGGCCTCTATCTGACGAGAGGTCACCCACGCTGTCTCTGTTGCCTTTAGACCATATTCGCCGAAGTTTAGAGAGCTACCCGCATTGGATATCCCTTTTCTTCGACCCCTATGATGATTTCTATATTTAACCCGTTTTGGTTGCAGCATTTGTAAATTTACCTACTACGCATTAATTTACGATTCTTCCGGACCATCACTTAAATCACCAGAAAGTTCGACTGTTTCGGATTCTGGAATTTTCCCAGAATCTTCATTTGAATCGACCCCTTCTGATCTTTGACGGCTTTCCTCTTCGTTTGCGGTGACTAACACTTGAATCGCTGGAACATCTTCATCGTCATCAGATATCGATGTTGTAACATCCGACCTATCCAACGATTCCCCGATTAATGTTGGATTCATGATCTGCCCTTTACAGATCCAAACCTTCACGCCAATTACCCCATATTCAGTACCTGCCTCAGCGAGCCCATAATCTATATCAGCTCTCAATGTGTGTAGAGGCACTCTACCTTCATGAGCTTTTTCACTTCTCGCAATATCTGCTCCCGCGAGTCTGCCAGAAGCTATTATCTTTATCCCTTCAGCACCAGCCTGCATAGTTCTAGTTAGCGCCTGACGGATAGCCCTACGAAAAGCAATGCGCCTCTCAAGTTGGTCAGCAATGTTCCTAGCAACTAAAAAAGCATCAAGCTCCGGCTGTCTCACCTCCCTAACATTCAACCTTGTCCTTCGATTCCCTGTTAACGAGTCAAGTTCTTTTCTCAATTCGTCAACCCTTTGACCACCTCTACCTATGACAATTCCAGGCCTAGCTGTGTGTATAGTGACCGCAACCTCATTAGTGTCCCGCTCAATATCCACCTTGGATATGCCGGCATCTTCATACATGGTTTCAATCTTGCGACGAATATTTACATCCTCGCTAACAAGAGCCGCGTATTCAGGACCTTTACCCGCAAACCAAGTAGCATGCCAATCTTTTGTTATACCTACACGGAAACCGTTAGGGTGTATTTTCTGTCCCAATCTAAATCTCCTCTTCGTCTACAACAACAGTAATATGACTACTTCTTCTGTTTATTCTCCCTACACGCCCACGAGCTCTCGCACGAAACCTCTTAACCCTAGGTCCTTCATTAGCAAAAATTTCAGTTATTCGCAGGTCTTCCACCCTTGCCATCAATTCATTTTCGGCATTTGAAGCCGCTGATTTAACAGTCTTTGCAACACGAGCTGCACCTGGGGACTGCATAAATTGCAGTGTTGTTAAAGCCTCACCGACATTCATGCCTCTGACAAGATTAACTATCGGCTTCAGCTTTTTTACAGAAATCCCAGTATTGCTAGACTTTGCCCTTATGCTCACGTTTAGATACCTATCTTTTTACTAATCTACTTTGTATGTTTTTAACCGGACATTCGTTCAGTTTTTGAAGCGTGCCCCCTGAAGGTGCGAGTCGGAGCAAATTCACCTAACTTGTGGCCCACCATATTCTCGGTGACAAAAACAGGAACATGCCTTCTGCCATCGTGTACAGCAATGGTTAAACCAAGCATGTCTGGCATAATCACTGAGGCCCTAGACCAAGTTTTTATGACCTCTCGACTATTGGAATTCATCGCTCGTTCCACTTTTTTAGCCAACTTTGGATGAACAAAAGGTCCTTTTTTAATTGATCTAGACATTTAGCAAACGCTCCGAAATCCTATTTTTCATACCGTCTTCTAACTATAAATTTTCCAGAAGGCTTCTTTTTCTTCCTAGTTCTCAACCCGAGAGCCGGTTTGCCCCAAGGTGTTTTCGGTCCGGGCATACCTATAGGAGATCGCCCTTCCCCACCCCCATGAGGATGAGCATTCGGAGCCATCGCAACACCCCTAACCGAAGGACGACGCCCCAAATGGCGTTTACGTCCGGCCTTACCTAGCTTTACATTCTTATTGTCAACGGCACTTAACTGTCCAACTGTCGCCATACATGCACTTAGTACATTTCTCATCTCCCCGGAAGGGAGCCTTATGAGAGTGTACTTACCTTCTTTAGCCAACACTTGAGCCGAACCTCCAGCACTTCTTACGATCTGACCACCCTTTCCTAATGTGAGCTCAATATTATGCACCACAGTACCTGAAGGTATATTGGCCAAAGGGAGTGCATTACCTGGAGATATCTCAGCGGATTCTCCTGAAACCACCTTATCTCCCACTCTGAGTTGGTTAGGAGCGAGTATGTATCTCCAATCTCCATTTTGGTACTTAATCAATGCTATACGTGATGACCTATTAGGATCGTATTCTATAGATTCAACAGATCCCGGAACGCCAAAATTGTCACGCTTGAAATCTATGATTCGATATCGCCTCTTATGTCCGCCACCCCTATGACGAACAGTAACTCTACCCGACGAATTTCTACCGCCAGTTTTCTTAACTGGCCGCACTAGATTTTTTTTCGGCTTCCTTTGAGTTATATCGTCCGTTGTTTGTAGAACGAGACCTCTTTGACCAGGAGTTATAGGTTTTCTTGTCTTTAATGGCATTACACGCCCTCAAAAAGCGTTATTGTATCGCCAGGGGAAACAGTTACTATAGCCTTTTTCCAGGATCTGAGTTGAGACAAACGAGGTCCAAATCTCTTCCTTTTACCCCTGACATGCATTGTGTTTATTTTCTGTACACTCACCCCAAACGCAGACTCAACAGCGTCTTTGATTTCTAATTTTGTAGCCGATGGAGCAACCTCGAAAACGTATCGCCTATCCTCCTGCAAGAGAGTAGATTTTTCGGTGACCACAGGCCTTCTCAAAATTGAGTATTTATGTATTTTCGTCATCAGCTATCACCTTGGGATTTGGATGGTTCAATTTGAGAGACTATCAAATCCAACAACTGATCGTCACCCAAAGTCCCCGATACGATTTCCTCGTTTTGATCAGACAAATCATCTTCTGATGCCTCTAAAGCAGATTCAATCCCTTGAACAACAGAACTCTCTGGAGCAAAATAAGGCTCTCCTTTATAAACACCACCCCATATCTCCTCGACCTGCCTCACTGCGTCCTCTGTAATCAACACATTGAAACTATTCATCAAATCCAAGGTGTTAATCACCTTCACAGGTAAAGTCTTAACCTTATCCAAATTTCTAGAAGACCGAATAACGTTCTCATTAGGTCCATTCGTGACTATTAATGTTGTCTTTTCCATACCCAATGAATTAAGTACAGTCTTAACAGACTTTGTCCTAGCATCAGAAATATCCAGGTTATCCAAGACAATCAAATTACCTCGCCTAACCTTATCGGATAAAACAGATAGCATAGCAAGTCTCCTCATTTTTTTTGGAGTAGCCTTCCTATAACTTCTCGGCGAAGGACCAAAAGCCCTCCCCCCTCCTACCCAAATAGGCGACCGCGTGGACCCTTGCCTAGAGCTACCAGTATGCTTCTGCGGCCTGGGCTTCGCGCCTCCTCCAGATACTTCCGAACGAGTCTTTGTCTTTGCTGTCCCTTGCCTCTTATTTGCTAGATGACCTACCATCACCTGATGTACTAAGTCAGAATTCTGTGGCACAGCAAACACGTCATCTCTGACATCTATTTGCCCCGAATCGTTGCCCTCTTTATTTCTAATATTGAGTTTCACTTACTTTGTCTTTCCCTAGCGTTTTTTTATTACAAGTAGAGAATTCCTACGCCCAGGCACAGCCCCTTTTACGAGGAGCAAATTTCTGTCTGGGTCAGATAGTACTATCTCCAAATTTTTGACAGTAACCCTGTCTCCTCCCATACGCCCGGCCATCCTCATACCTTTTAAAACTCTCCCTGGAGTTGTACCTGCACCAATGGAACCCGGAGCCCTATGGCGATCGGACTGCCCGTGAGTCTTTGGACCTCCACGAAAGTTATAGCGTTTTACCCCTCCCTGAAATCCTTTACCCTTGGAAATACCAGTGACATTCACCTTTTCTCCCTGTTCAAATATATCCACTCCTACCTGCTCTCCAAGTTCAATTTGGCCAACATCTTCTGCAGATACTTCCCTTAGATACCTATATCCTTGCCCACCTACCTTGGCAAAATGGCCTTTAGCTGGACCATTTAGTCTACCTACTGGCTCAAACCCCAATTGGACACTTTCATACCCATCTATATCAACAGTCTTAACTTGAGTTACCGTACAAGGGCCTGCCTGAATGGCAGTCACTGATTCAGCGGTTCCATCCTCGCGAAAATACTGAGTCCCACCTATAACTTTGCCCAAAATACCGTTCATTGTCATTAGTTTACTTACCTATCATCTTCTATAACTTGATGGATATATCCACACCTGCTGGCATATCCAGATTAGTCAACGAGTCAATGGTCTTAGACGTCGGACTGTGTATATCAATAAGCCTGTTATGAGTTCGTATTTCAAAATGCTCACGTGAATCTTTATCAATATGAGGAGCCCTCAACACACAAAACCTCTTAATTGCAGTAGGCAACGGCACTGGGCCAGCCACTCTGGCACCGGTTCTCTCTGCAGTCTCCACTATTTGACCGGCCGACTGATCCAAAATCCTATGGTCAAACGCCTTTAGAATTACCCTTATTTTATTCGCAGCCTGTACCATTCTTAATATGATTCCTTTATACGGATTGAGCTTCCACTACTGACTCTGGAGCTTCTAGATATTTATCAAACTCCATAGAGTAACCGGCTCTGCCCTGTGTTATAGAACGAAGATCGTTAGCGTACCCAAAGCTTTCTGCTAAAGGCAACGTTGCCTTTACAACCTGCGTATCACCTTGTGCATCAATGCTTTCAACACCAGCCCTTCTACGACCCAAATCACCTATCACTTCTCCTAGATAATCCTCTGGAGTTACGACTTCAAGTTTCATAACCGGTTCCAGCACAACTGGGCTACATCGGTCAACAGCGGTCTTTGCAGCCATGGATCCTGCTATTTCAAATGAGACCTTCGATGAGTCAACATCATGATATGTTCCATCAATCAACCTAACCATCAAATCAATGACAGGAAAACCAGACTTAGGCCCATTATTTAACGCGCTCCTCACCCCATCTTCAACCGAAGATATGAATTCTGTTGGTATGGCACCACCTCTAATTTTGTTCTCAAATTGAACCCCTCCACCTCTGTCCAACGGTTCCATTTCAATAATCACATGACCATATTGACCATGTCCTCCCGATTGACGCACAAATTTCCCTTCTGCAGTAGTGTTTTTCCTTATTGTTTCCCTAAAGGCAACCCTTGGTCTCCCAACACTTGCATCTACCTTAAATTCCCTCTTCATCCTGTCTGTGAGAATCTCAAGGTGCAATTCACCCATGCCAGACATCACAGTCTGACCAGTTTCCTCATCATATACAACAGTGAAAGTGGGATCTTCATCTGAAAGTTTGATTAAGGCATCAGAAAGCTTGTCTTGATCAACCCGCGCCTTAGGTTCAATAGAAACAGAAACAACCGGATCCGGAAATTCTATTTTTTCAAGCAATATAGGATCATCAATATCACATATAGTCTCACCCGTTGAAGTATCTTTGAGACCAATAGCAGCAGCTATTTCGCCAGCAAAAACTTCCTCTACATCTTCCCTCTGATCTGCATGCATTTTCACTATTCTACCCAAGCGTTCTCGATCACCTGTAATAGTGTTCAATACACTGGAACCCGACTTCGCTGACCCAGAATAAACCCTAAAATACACTAATCTACCTATGTACGGATCCGTTACGGTTTTAAAAGCCAGAGCTGAAAAAGGTTCATCGTTGTTTGCTTTTCTCTCTATCGCTTCCTCGGTACCAGGTTTGAGACCTTCAACCGCGGGCACATCCAGCGGAGACGGCAAATAATCTCCTATGGCATCTAATAATGGCTGAACACATTTGTTTTTTAGAGCCGTTCCACACAGAACAGGCACCACCTTATTTGAAATCGTCGATTCTCTTATTGATGCTTTTAGCTCTTCTACGGAAATTTCTTCCTCCATTAGGAATTTCTCTAGGAGAACATCGTCTTGCTCGGCGAACTTTTCGACCATCTCAGCTCTACGAGTTTCAAACTCTTCGACATATTCGCTAGGCACACCGCCTTCCGTCATATTACCTTCATCATCGAAAACAAACGACTTGCCTTCAACTAAGTCAATTACACCATTAAATTGGTCCTCGCTTCCCATAGGAACCTGTATCGGTATAGGATTGGCCTTCAATCTTTGCACTATTGTCTCAGTCGCCCGATAGTAATCGCCACCAACTTTGTCCATTTTATTTATAAAACAGATCCGTGGAACTTGGTACTTGTCAGCCTGCCGCCAAACAGTTTCAGATTGGGGCTGAACACCCGCGACTGAATCAAAAACAACAATCCCGCCATCTAGAACCCTAAGACTTCTTTCAACTTCAGCCGTGAAGTCTACATGTCCCGGAGTGTCTATGATATTAAGATCCCATTCCTTCCACGAAGTCGCAGTCGCAGCCGAAACTATAGTAATACCCCTCTCTTTCTCTTGCTCCATCCAATCAGTCGCAGTATTACCATCATCAACACTTCCCAACTTATGGATCCTTCCAGAAAAATATAAAACCCTTTCGGACACAGTGGTTTTACCCGCGTCAATATGAGCGATAAATCCTATATTTCGGGTTTGTTTCAAAGAGTTTGAAGGCATTTGTGATATCCCTGTGGCCTATTTTGCGCTGACTTACGAAGACTTACCATCTATAGTGAGCGAACGCCCTGTTCGCTTCAGCCATACGAAAAACTTCTTCTTTCCTTCTTACCGCTGCACCTTGGCCTCTTGATGCCTCCAAAAGCTCTGAAGACAATTTTTGCGCCATCCCCCTTCCTGTCCTTTGCCTGGCGCCGGTAACAATCCACCTCATAGCAAGAGCGAGACGCCGGGACGGCCTTACTTCAGTTGGCACTTGGTAATTGGCCCCACCTACTCTTCGAGATCTGACCTCGATCATCGGAGTAGCATTTCGTATTGCTTGCTCAAAAATATCAAAACCCGGCCTACCACCTTCTTCCTCTGCAATCTCCAAAGCCGTATAAACTATCCTCTGCGCAACGGTCTTTTTGCCATTTTGCATCACACTGTTTATGAATTTAGCCAGATCCACGCTATTGTGACGTGGGTCTGGAAGTATTTTTCTTATTTCTGCTCTACGTCTTCTTGCCATCTCTAGCTATCACTCATTCCTGGTGCCATATTTACTACGGCCCCTCTTTCTATCTTGTACCCCAGCCGTATCAAGAACCCCTCTTACAACGTGATACCTGACTCCAGGCAAGTCTCTTACTTTGCCCCCTCTAATCAACACCACTGAGTGTTCCTGAAGATTGTGACCTTCCCCTGGGATATACGCCGTGACCTCCATTCCATTAGTCAACCTAACTCTCGCTACCTTACGAAGTGCAGAATTGGGTTTCTTGGGAGTTTGAGTTCTAACTTGCACGCAGACCCCTCTTTTTTGAGGAGAACCAGCACCCCGATTACCCTTGTTCTTAAGAGTATTCCAGGTTAAATCCAGAGCAGGAGCTGTGTTTTTACGGCTCTTTTTACGTCTTTTTTTTCTAATTAACTGATTTACTGTAGGCATCAAATATCCGTTTTTTCTACCTTCATTAATAGGGCAAAACTACCCTCTCGCGAGGGGCGACAAGGGGAGATTATACTCATTTCCCGACATAGTGTCAATCTGATTTTAGGAGTAAAATAGGCAACGGATTTCGTGAATTATTGTGCATATCCATAAAGCACATCAAGTACCACAAAACATCTATTAATCTCTAAAATTTTTTACCCCAAGATAAGTTCCAAATAGTAACGCCGCTATATATCCAATTTTTTATGATAAATTACGATCTAGACCCAAAGGAACACTAACAATCATTTTGTTGTTATCTAATTCAATATTAATTATTACGTTAGGGATAACAGGTAGCAGTACATCTGGTTCATCAGACAAAGAAACTACGTAAACATCGTTAGCCCCTGTTTGAATGATCTCGGAGATAGTTCCCAGATAAGTTAAATCTTCACGGTACACATCTAACCCTAAGATCTGATAATGAAAATATAAGCCTTTGGGTGGTTCGATGACATTCGAGTTTGGCACAGTAACTAGTTCCCCTAAAACATCGTCGGCACCATCACGATTTCGGATACCACTAAGTAACAAGACCATACCCTTTCTACCTTGTTGAGATCTAATGACTTCATGGCTGACACCATTAACAAATAGGGTATTGCCGGGGTCGAACCGCTCTAAAAATTCAGTTGTGGGCTCAATTCTTAATTCGCCTTTAAGACCTCTTGCGCCACGAATGATACCTACAACAATATGGTCATCGAAAACCGGGTAAGAAGATTTAATGCTGCTCAACGGCGATGGGCTGTCCTACAATATAATTTTTGCTGAGCAAATCTCAATCTATATCCAGATTTGCATGAACTCCCTCTTTTACAGCTGCCACTCTAAGCAAAGAACGTATTGATTGAGCAACTCTTCCCTGACGACCTATCACTTTACCTTTATCATCAGGATGCACTTTGAGGGTCAAAAACAAGCGACCCCGGTCGTTATCTTCCTCTATGACTTCAACATCATCAGGATGGGCGACTATCGACCGAGCTATATATTCAACAAGTTCTTTAACGGAAGACATATTAATTACAAGGAATCGCGATTATACCGTCGCTTCCTTCTCCAAGTTATTGAGCATCCTTTGAACAGCCTCACTGGGCTGAGCCCCCTTACTAATCCACTCACGGGCCCTCTCCTCGTCAATGACAACTTCTGGAGGGTCCATACGAGGGTTATAATGGCCGAGGTGATCCACAAAGGCCCCATCTCTAGGCTTTCGTGAGTCAGCAACCACTATCCTATAGCTAGGCTGATTACGAGCTCCTGTCCTTCTTAATCGAATCCTCAACATCTATTAATTACTCCTGCCCACCATTTGAACTAGCCTCTAACTTATTAATACTCTTAATAAGCCTAGACTTCCTCCTGGCGGCATTATTTTCATGAATCACACCTTTTTGGGCCGCCTTATCTAAGGCGATGATCGCATCTTTGGAAGCCGCCAAAGCTCCTTCCAAATCTCCTGCCTCAACAAGTCTGCGCGCCCTGGCTACGAACCCCTTAGCTCTAGTCCTAACGGGCTGATTCATTTCTTTTTTTCTTTCGCTTACTCGTGCTGATTTTGCGCTTGGCACTCAGGATACCTCCTGTGCTAAAAGCATTAGTTGTCGTCAATGTTTCTCAATCTTGAAACATTAATAATACCATTGATAGCCTCTAGACGGGTATATAGGATATTTAGTTGATCAATTCCACTAGTATAGACAGTAAGTGATATCACACTCATATCATCATATTCTTCCGAAGTTATATTTGCGATATTAACCCTCTGATTAGAAACCGCAGACGTTACATCTCCTAGTAGTCCTACCCGATCCCAACTTTTTATTTGTATCCTAACTGGGTAAAGAGTTTTAGTTTCTCCCCAATCTACCGGCACAATACGTTCTTCATCTTCATTAGCTAATGAAATCACATTGGTACAAGTAACTCTATGGATTGTCACCCCTCGTCCCCTAGTAATAAATCCTAGTATTTGATCTCCTAAAATCGGGTTACAGCAACGCCCAATACTGGTAAGTAAATCACCCACTCCTAGTACCTCAATACCTGAAGCTGGGCCAGTCCTAGGAATACCTTGTTTTGTTTCAATCCTTGGCGTCTGAGATTTATTGGAAAGACGGCCTACAAGACTCTCAGTAGTCAAGGTTCCATCTCCAAGAGCTGCGTACATGTCATCCGCACTAAGGAACCCCAAAATACTGGGCACACTTTGATTTCCAGTATCGATCCCTAGCCTATGTATATGCCGTGAAAATACTTCTCTCCCTCTATCAATATTGCTCTCCCGTTCCTGCCTATTGAACCACTGCCTCATTTTAGCCCTTGCCGAGGTTGTTTTGGCATATCCTAAACTACCGTTAATCCAATCCAAGCTTGGCCCTCGAGCTGTCTTACTAGTCATAATTTGAATAGTATCTCCATTCTCCAATGGATGATTAAGAGCGACAAGTTTTCCATTTATCTTGGCTCCTACACAGCTGTGGCCCACATCGGTATGTATACGATAGGCAAAATCTAGTGGGGTAGCCCCTATTGGCAATTCAACAACATCTCCCTTGGGAGTGTAGACGTAAACTTGATTTTGAAATATATCTGTCTTAAAAGATTCAACAAATTCAACCGCACCTCCTGCGTCTCGTTGCCACTCCAGCAACTTGCGCAACCAGGTCATTTTTTCCTCAAACTTTACGTCGTGATCACCACCTTCTTTATATAGCCAATGCGCTGCGACCCCATACTCCGCAACTTGGTGCATGTCTTTTGTGCGTATTTGAACTTCTACTGGTGCAGAATCTTCGCATAAGACGGACGTATGTAATGACTGATATAAATTATCTTTTGGATTAGCTATATAGTCATCAAATTGCCCGGGCATAGGATGCCATCTATTATGCACAATACCTAGAGCTGCATAGCAATCTTTAACTTCGTCAACTAGTATTCTCACAGCAAACAAATCATATATCTCATCAGAGTCTTTACTTTCATTTGAGTAACGTTCAGTTTTTTTATGAATGCTGTAAATGTGTTTTGGCCTGCCATAAACCTCAGCATCCAAGTCTGAATTGTTAAGTTCATCCCCAATAAGATGAACTATTCTTTCAACATACGCTTCACGTTCTATTCTTTTTGCGTTTAGTCGCTTTGATATCCTTTTGTACGAATCAGGATCCAATTGCTGGAAGGAAAGATCTTCAAGCATCCATTTCAATTCCCAAATGCCTAATCTATGAGCAAGTGGGGCAAATATCTCTAACGTTTCTCTTGATATCGCTTCAGCTTTGTGGTCTGGAAGAGCCGAAACCGTCCTCATATTGTGTAGTCGATCGGATAATTTTATTAACACCACTCGTACATCATCAGCCATCGCCATTAACATTTTTCTAAGCGTTTCGGCTTGAGCCAAATCGTCAAGGCTATGAAGGCTTTTCTCTCCATGCGCGGAAATTCTGGAATCCACAAACTGATCATCACCAGCAACTTCTGCTCGAGTCAGCTTTGTGACACCATCAACTAAATGAGCTACATCTTCTCCGAATTTTTCAATTAGTTCAGAAGAGGAAACGTCGCAATCTTCCACGACATCATGAAGAAGAGCTGCGGAAATAGTGTTGGAGTCCAATTTAAGGTCCGCCAAAAATAGTGCCGTCTGCTTTGGGTGCTCGAAGAATGGCTCACCAGACAGTCGATTTTGACCAGAGTGTGCCTGCTCAGCGAATTCATAAGCTCGAGCCACATCAGAGACTTTCTCATGATCTAAATAGGACAGCATCTTCTCCATCAACTTCTTGTCAACAATAGGAGAGTTGTCAATTGTCTCGATATCGACCATGCCTTTCTACCTAATTACTATTACCAAATTATTTTTAAACAACAGTCTTCGAGAATCTATTTGATTTAATCAGTCACATTCTAACTTAAATCACCTAATCCTAGATACAATTATAAATCTGTATAACTATCTGAGATAAAATGTCTTTTAAAAGTACAAATTTGTAAAGCAAGAATACTGATAAAGATTGAGTTGAAACTATGCGCTTTCAAGCACCGAGGGGCACAACAGACATACTACCTCAAGACCAGGAACTTTGGTCACTTATAAGAACCGCAACTCAAAAAATAGCCGAAAGGTTTGGATACTCTCGTATAGAGACTCCAATATTTGAGGATACAGGTTTGTTCAATAGGGGCGTCGGACAATCCACCGACATAATTGAAAAAGAAACTTACACATTTAACGACCGGGGTGGCGACTCACTAACCTTGAGGCCGGAAGGAACCGCACCAGTCTGCAGGTCGTATGTGGAACATGGAATGCACAACCTGCCCCAGCCAATAAAGCTATTTTATCTGGTACAAAACTTTAGGTACGAAAGACCCCAAGCAGGTAGATTCCGGCAACATAACCAGTTTGGTATAGAAGTCTTTGGAGAAGCAGATGCCTACATCGACGCAGAAGTTATAGAAGTTGCGTGGAGATTCTTAGAAGAGCTCAACTTAAAAAATATCTCTCTATCTATAAACAGCATAGGCGATGCCTCATGCCGACCAAATTATGTGACAAATTTAAAAAAATACTATTCAGATTTGAGAAATACACTCTGTGAAGACTGTGATCGCCGCTTAGATACCAACCCGCTAAGATTGTTAGATTGCAAAGTTGAAGGATGCCAACCGGTTGTGGCAAATGCTCCCAAAAGTGTGGAACACCTGTGTAAAGAATGCGAAGAACACTGGACTGAATTACAAACACATTTGCGCAATATTAAAATACCCTTTTTCATCGACCACCGCCTTGTCAGAGGACTCGATTATTATTCCCGCACAGTATTCGAAATATCACCCCCAGTTGACGGAAGAACTAATGTCATAGCGGGAGGAGGAAGATACGACGGACTGATTGAACAGATAGGAGGTCCCAATACTCCTGGAATAGGATTTGGTATGGGATTAGAGAGAGTTATAGATAATCTCAGAAGAGAAAACATAGCCCCTCCACAAATAAGATCAACTTTAATTCTAATTGCACACATGGGAACCCCTGCCAAGGCAGAAGCAATCAAGCTTGCTTCACAAATTAGAAACGCAGGATGTAGAACAGTTATTGGACCTTCACGAGGACTGAAAAGCCAGCTGAGGTATGCTAATTCAATAAATGCATCACATTGCATCATAATTGGCGACGACGAATTAAGAGATGGCAGTTACACTGTGCGAAATTTAAACGATAGCGACCAGAGTAAACTATCTCCAGAAGCCATAATGGAAAAATTTTCGAAAGGCGACTGACCTACCAAATGGATTTGCGTCACTATTTACTTAAATAACGCTAAAACTTGGAATCACATATGAACAAATCAATAGAAAATGTAGTTACGCAAGCTGACGAATTTATGTCCCAAAAAGGCATTGGTGGCTGGTTATTATATGACTATAGGGGAATGAATCCTATATTTTGGGACACAGTAGGGCATATAGATAACGTAACAAGACCATGTTGGCTATGGATTCCTAAAGGAGACGAACCTAGGCTACTTGTAAGCTATGTTGATCAAAACCGTTTCGAACATCTCGGAATCGAAACTAAGCTGTGGGTGAGTCGAGCTCAAATGATTTCTGCCCTCCAAAAAATAATCGGTAATACAACCCCTATAGCCATGGAATACTCTCCTATGGGAACACTTCCAAGAACGTCCAAGGTCGATGCTGGAACCCTCGAAATGGTTCGTGATATATGTCCCGATATCGTGACTTCAGCGGATTTAATCCAATATGCCACTCAAAGGTGGAGTGATGGAGAACTAGAGTCACACCTGAAGGCCTCAGAAATATTGACCAAAACGGTCAAATCAGCCTTTGATTATGTAGGTGAAAACATATCTTCGGGACCGACAGAGTATGAGGTTGCAGAATTTATACGAGCTCAATTTTTAAAAGAAGGCTTACATTCCCCTGACGGACCTGTCGTAGCTGTCAATAAACATGCGGCAGACCCTCATTTCGATCCAACGGAGGAAGTTAGCAACGTTATAAAGACCGGCGATTGGCTCCTGATAGATTTATGGGGTAAATTAAAAAAATCTGAGGTACAGTCCCCCATGTATGGAGACATAACTTGGACTGCCTACGTAGGCGATGATGTGCCCAAAAAGCATATGGAAGTATTTCAATGCGTTACAGGTGCACGAGATGCAGCGGTCGAACTTATGGAAAAAGCACATGCTGAAGGAAAAGAGCTTCAGGGCTGGGAACTTGATGCAGAGGCCAGAAGATACATCACTGAAAGAGGTTATGGGAAATATTTCAGTCATCGGCTTGGACACAGCCTGGGGCAAGAAGTTCACGGCAACGCAGTCAACCTAGATGGCTGGGAGACAAATGACACCCGACATTTTCTTGAGCGGATAGCTGTAACCGTTGAACCAGGAATCTATATACCAGAAGAATTCGGGGTCAGATCTGAAATTGACATCTTCTACTATGAGGATGGTCCTAAAGTAACTACTGAAAGGCAAACAGAACCGTATTTAGTACACATATAACCTAATGAACTAGATCTTGCCTATTCTCATTTTTTGGCAACTTCAATAGACCTAATACAAGAGTGGCAGCTAAGGCAACAATACCGCTGTATATAAATGCTGATTTTAACCCAAATTCGTCAACTATAAGACCTGCTACTATCGGTGAAACAGTACCAAGAAAACTCGCCCCATATATAAGAGATACTACCGTGGACTGTGCCTTACCTTTTGAAACATCCATCGCTGCCGCTATGAATATTGTATGCAACGAATAAACGAATGCGCCCATAGCTAGGACATTCAAAACTAGCTGATATCCATCAGACACATAGTTGAGCGTTATAAAAAGGACCCCAAGAATAGTCATCGCTGGCATTAGTACTATTTTTCGACCGTATTTGTCGGAAATCCAACCCATCAAAGGTTGGGCAAATATTCCTGTGACTTGGGCGCCTGCCAGATAAAATCCTACTGTCAGTGCATCTTTACCCAATCCTCCCTGTTCAGGATTAATTAGATCTTCTCCAGTCAAAAGATATAGAGGAAGAAAATACATTATCGCCGATTGGCCCATCGCACGCAGAGCGGTCACGAATATTAACCCCAACATGCTTTTGTCTCTTAGCAGGCCCCCAAGATCTCCAAAATACTCCCCTATAGAACTAGTCTCAGTTCCCACAGTAGGTATATTTTTCATCATCATGTAGACAAGAAAAGCAAAAACCAGAGCAGGGATAACACTGATCTTCAAAACCTCATGCCATTCAAAAGCGACCAAATAAGTAATGGTAATTAGAGTTCCCACTTTAAAAGTTTCTGTAGTAAGTAGACCGACTATGACAGGTCCGAGCATCTCACCAATAGAACCGCCTGTACCATGAAGAGAAATAGCAAATCCTCGTTTGTCAGGAAATTTCCTGGAAAGAGATGCTATCGCAGGTGGATGGTACAAGGATGGCCCAATACCCACTAGCAACATGACCAGTAACAACCACCAAAAGCTAGGAGCTATTCCCAACAAGAAATAAGAAATACCCATCAAAGAAAGTGATAAGAACAACATCGCACCAGATCGATTAGCGAATCGTTCTCCTAGATACCCGGCAACCATAGTAGTCGCGCCTGAAGTACCTCTTCCAACTCCCGCAATTATTCCGTACTGTGTTGCTGACAGAGCCAAATCTGCTTTCATCATTGCTAGCAACAAAGGCAGAGCAGAATTAAAAACATGCTTAACGGCGTGTCCGATAATAACGGTAACAGCAAGCCTGTTTCGACCAGCTTTTATTTCCAGAGAAACCTCAGAATCTACGGTAGCTGCTTCATTAGACATTCATGTAACCTCTCGGTTGCCCCTTTGGGCATAAATAACAGGAAAAATTAGAGCGGATCATAACACTAATATGGCTCAGGGAAACGGGATTTGTATAGTGGAGTTTTGAGAAATCGGCCATAGAGTAACTTTATAAGTTCCAGTATTCGTGGAAATGATTCAAAGGTCCATGTCCACCACCTATATCAAAATCGCTTTTAATAGCTCCGGTGACATAAACTTTGGCATTACTGACGGCATCTCGAAGGCTTTCTCCTTTAGCAACACCTGCCGCTATAGCTGACGCAAAGGTACAACCTGTCCCATGAGTGTTCTCGGTGACTATTCTTCTGGTTGTAAATGTCCTGAATTCTTGTCCATCGTAAAAAACGTCTGTAGCTGGCCCACCATCAAAATGACCACCCTTTACCACGGCCGCACGAGCCCCCATCTTAATCAAAGCCACAGCAGCTTCCCTTGCTGAGTCGAGGTCCAAAACATCTATCCCTGTCAGCACACCTGCTTCTGGGGCATTTGGTGTGACTATTGTAGACATCGGTATCAATGTATCTTTTAATACTTCTATAGCTGGTTCACTTATAAGGCTTGCTCCTCCCTTCGCGACCATCACAGGGTCAACTACCAATTTCTCATTTTTATATTTAGCAAGATTCTCAGCTACACATTTAATTATTTCGGGACTAGAAAGCATTCCCGTTTTAACTACGTCGGCTCCTATATCAGAAAGGATGGCCACAATTTGAGCTTCGATGATATCTAACGGTAGGTCCATAACTTGATGAACACCCAAAGTATTTTGAGCAGTTACAGCAGTAATCACGGTCGAACCATAAACACCATTTGCTGCAAATGTCTTTATGTCAGCCTGCAGTCCGGCTCCACCTCCAGAGTCAGAACCGGCGATCGTCATCGCTGTATGAATTTGTGTTTTGTCCGACACTGTAACTCCCTATCTCCTAACCTAATTTATCAGTCGAATTCAGAATCTATAAAATGTTAATCCAAAAATTTCCTCAACTTCCCAAACTGACTAATACCTTTCATGGATTTCTATTGATCAAACCAAGCTTCTCCATTGTAAGCTGATTCCCAAAATAGATATTCGTATCGCAAGGTCATTTTGAAAAGATAGTCAGCCCGTGGTGCAGGCAATTTAGACTCTTTATCAACATAGTTTTGAAGCCAACTGACTAAATCTCCTAGAACATCAGGACCATGAAGTCTAATCCATTCTCTGTAGGTAGCACTTGCAGGTTCGGCCCGCTCATTCAACAACCTCGTACCCCACTCCAAATACGTGCCCTCCGTAACGTAAAGAACAAGAGCAATATCATCAAAATTACCTTCGAGAGCAGTTCGTACTAAAAAATCACCAAATGCCCTCGTAGTGGGAGACGCACTGACTGAACTGTATTCATGATAGTCCGCTCCAAATTCCTCAAATGCACTAACAAAAAGATCATTTTCTGGATTTGTGACACCTGTAAGAAAATCGTTGAAAATAGAAGCCGATCTGATGTCGGGTGCTTTAGAAATCGCATTAGCAGTCAAAACCACCAGATCATTTACAAAAACATAATCTTGCAAAAAATATCGTCGGAATTTTTCAGGATCCAAAGTTCCCATACCCATTTCATTCACGAAAGCATGGTTCGTCATATCAGACCACAATGATGAATATTTAATTTTCAAATCGGCAGTCACAGACATATGAGTTATCTCCAAAAATGCTCAACCCATCAAAATCTAATCGGCAAAATATTTATTGGTATACGCAGACGATACATCTAGATCATCATTTATGATGTCGTTTTCTTTCATCCATTGGGAAAAACCAATCCATTTTGACTCTTTTTGACTGCCGAATTTCCCTGTTTCATCCTGCCACAATTGTTTTAGCAGATCGGCGCCGGGTCGATCTATATTTTCATCCAATTCTGGAACATATTTTTGCAAAATATCTATTCCTGCCTGCGGATCCAAAATAGCATCAGAATATCCTTTGCTAACTGCACGTGTGAAACGCTTAACTATATCCTCATTATCAGAAATATAGTCCTCACTTGTCACAAGTACGAGTTCGTAGTAATCAGGGACTCCCCAATCCTCCATTCTGAGGACTGTGGCCGGATACCCTTCGTTACCTAGACTAATACTTTCATGAGTGAAATATGCTCCAATGATCGCATCGACGCGATCAGACATTATTGAAGAGCCTAGTTCCCAGCCTACGTTGACCAACTCGACATCTTCCAGACCACTCAAACCATCAAACTGAAGCATAGTAGACAAGGCATGTTCGTTCCACGGTATGCCTGGAAACCCAATTTTTTTTCCTACAAGATCACCAGGAGAATCGTAACCTTTAGATTCGAGCATCATCATGGAATTTAATGGGTGTTGAACCATACCTAGTACAGATATAACAGGTACACCTTCATCTCGGGCGATAAGTACATCTGGTTGATAATTTATACCAAAATCATCCGATCTTGATGCTACAGTCTGTAATACTGTGGAAGGATCAGACGGTGTATAAATTTCTACTTCAAGATTTTCATCTGAAAAATACCCCTTATCTTCCGCTATATAAAGACCAATGTGGTTAGCATTAGGGTACCAATCAAGAGCAATCTTGACTTTGTCCGATTCTGACGCTGAGCACGCAGTAAAAGTTACAAACACAAAACTGACGATAGCACTTAGTATCCCTATTTTTCTAATTGTAACTAGATTGTTTTTTGAATTTTCACAAATTCCACTCAACATCTAATAACCTCCAATACTATAAAAATCATTCTAAATTACTAAACTGTTTTCTCGTTCTTTACGCGACCATGGGATGATTAATTTTTCCAAAACCCCAATTAAACTGAAAAGTAGAATTCCCATAACTGAAAGAATAACAATTGCAGCAAAAACCAATTCTGTTTGAAATTGTGGCTTAGACCTAATCATCAAGTAACCCAATCCCTCACTAGAACCAACCCATTCCCCAATAACGGCTCCTATAACACTAGCAGCAACAGCTACTCTCAACCCCGAAAAAAGATACGGTAGAGATATAGGAATCTGTACCTTGGTGAAAATCTGCCACCTATTGGCTCCCATAGTTCTCAACAAATTTTCAACATCTCGATCAACAGACTTCATACCATCAGTTGTGTTTACTACTATCGGGAAAAAACTTATTAGAGCCACAACTATTATCTTGGGCGTCAAACCATAGCCAACCCAGACCAATAACATGGGAGCAATGACTATAATTGGGACCGTTTGAGAGGCTATAAGAAATGGGTAAAGTGTCTTTTCAAGAGTCTTAGATAAGACTAGCCCTGAAGCAAGCAAAACTCCAGCTAATAAAGCTAATACGAAACCTATTAATATCTCCTCTAAGGTTACCAATGTATGGCCGGCCAAAACACCGTTACTCTCATATAACGCGTAAGCAATAGCGCTAGGAGCGGGTAATAACCAACTCGCAATATCACGTAATCTCACAATCAATTCCCATGCACACAAAACCAATACAATGATTGTTGCTGCTGGAACCCATTTCAAAATGTGGTCAAGTATAGTCACAGTTTTCCAACCTGTTCATCTATCAGATAGGAAGTCAATCTAGATTTCATTTGTACAAAACTAGGGTCATTAACCATCTCGGTGATGATTTTTCTTCCAAAATCTACACTCTCAACTAAAGTGATCTGACCGGGGCGAGATGACATGACATAGATTCGATCTGACAAAAAAAGAGCTTCCTCAACGTCATGAGTAACAAGAATCACCGTTTTCGAATTTCTACCAGAAAAGCTATACCTATTTAGAAGTTCCAACAACCAGCTTTGCAAGTGCATTCTATTTATTGAATCTAGTGAACTAAATGGCTCATCTAGCAAAACTACAGAGGAATCCATTAGCATAGTTCTCAAGAAAGCCGCACGTTGCCTCATGCCACCTGATAACACAAATGGATATTGATTCTCAAACCCAGCCAACCCAAATTCATCTAGACGAGAAATAGCCATATTCCTAGCATTATTTCTAGAAACGCCCTTTATTTCTAATCCAATAACAACATTATCCAATACGGTGCGCCATGGTAGAAGCATATCTTTCTGCTGCATATACCCAATTCGCCCGATCCGATCTTTGGCATCCGTCACTACTTCATCTACTAATATTGTGCCTTCGTTAGGATCATATAGACCAGAAAGCATGTTTAAAAATGTACTCTTCCCACAACCACTGGGCCCTAAGATAGAAACTATCTCTCCTTCTTCTGCATAAAAATCGACATTTTGTAGTACCGCAAGAGACCCTTCTTTCTGGTCAACCGAATGACATATTGAATCAACGCGTATTTTTTTTGTTTTACCTGTCATAAAAAAAGTCGTTCCACATTCACTGTTACAGCGTATTAAGGAACGACTACTTTTCGGTGAAAACTTCCGATTGCATTCCCTACGCTGGCATTATCCAGATCAGGTGTGATGGGGTCGACAGCATTTCCGCTGACCTCTCAGCCTGGCTTTACCAAGCTCCCCCGCGATAATTAAGTTTAAATTGTTCTCCACGATTCTGCTTAATAGAAACCTCGCCTAATGGTGTGGATTCTAGCACAACAACAGTCTTAAGGTTAGAAAATCAAGATTCAAACTGGCCTAACCCGCTCTGGTATACCCGAATTGTGCGTGTTGTTGTTTCGACTCATGAATCAGGTCTCTTAGGCGGATACGCAAAAAATACCAAAATCAAGGAAACCACACTCGCGACTGAGAAAGCCATAAATGCTGATTCATAACTCCCTGTCCGGTCATACATATACCCAGATACTACCGGACCTATAATTATTCCTACCATCTGTATCGTGCTTCTGAAACCTGAAATTGTTGCGAAAGCCCTTCTACCAAAATAATCAGCTATTAAAGACTGAGGTATTACCGAAATACCTCCCTGCGAAATGGAATATATGATGATGGCAGGTATGGCGTCAGATATGGATTCAGCCCTTGCGAGAAGGATTATGGCCCCAGTCATCAATACCAATGAAGCAACCATCATATATCGCCGATTTATGTAGTCACCAAGGTAGCTAAGACCAAATCTACCTGGGATACTCATTACTCCTACCGATCCAGCATAGGTTGCAGCCGTTATAGGGGTAGCCCCAAGATCTACAAAATAGGGCACCAAATGAAGACCCACCCCACCAGATACAAGTGACCTGGCCATTATCGACAAAGATAAGTACCAAAAGCTCGAAGTTTGTAGAGCCTGCTTTGCCGTAAAATCTCTAGATAAGTCCGGTGCTAATTTTCTTTTTTTAGCATCTAAACCCTCATCTGTCACTTTAATTCCATCTGGCAACATACCGTAGGGCTCAGGCCTATGCCTCATCAGTGAAGCCACCGGTATTCCAATAAATATGACACATATACCTACGACAACCGAAGCCTGCCTCCATCCAAGTTCTTCCACCGCCCATCCAAGTGCTGGAACGAGCAAGCCTCCGATTCCTACTCCAGACCACATAATCCCAAAAGCAAGCCCTCTCTTTTTGGTAAACCAATTTGCAACTGCCGTGGAAGCGGGAGTATGCATACCAACGCTATTCCCCAGAGTTACTCCAAAAAGATAGACAAGCAAAAATGTCGTTAAACCATTAACTCGGCTTAGAAATATGAAACCAAGGCCCATAAGAGGAATGCCTAAAAGCATTAATTTACGAGGTCCTATCCGATCTACTACCCATCCTTCAACAGGGCCAATGAAACCTGCTTCAAGGCGAGCAAAAGAGAATATGGCTGATACGGTGGTTCTACTCCAACCAAACTCCCTACTGAGAGGAATAATGAAATTGCCAAATCCATGAAAATTTATACCTGAGGACATAGCCATAACAAACGCTCCGCCAAGGCATATCCACCAACCATAGAAAATGGAACCTACGGAATATTTCCTTGTATGAGCTAGTTCTGATTCGTCATCGACTTCAGACGATTCTTTCGTTTTATCAATCTTTCTAGGTTTCTCGATATCAGTACCCCGGTATAAAACTAATGTTGATTGCTATATGACACCTAATTGGTAAGACCTAATTCACTCTGGAATAGCGATCAACCCATTCCCATAATATTCTTGCTCTTTCGTTACCCTCCTTTGTAGAAGGATCGATAACACATCTACAAGTTCTAGTATATGAACCGATAACCTGAAGATCAGTCCGTGGTGAATTTTCACGTCCCCATTTCCACTTTCCACCATCAGCAGACCTAAATAGCCTGTCACAAATTTCCCTGTTAACTGGCACTGCCTTCTGGAATCTCTTGGACCATGAAGAACCGGCAAATACCCAGAATGAATCCCATAGGATCGGATCTGACATCGCTCTTCTAAAATGTGCATTTGCCGAAAAGCGCTCGATAGTATCAATACTGGGTAACTCAATAACTGAGGAAACTATCTTTTCGACGTGCAAATAACCTATTAAATAGAACCCGTATTGTTCTTTGGGGCCTTCATCCCAAGATTGTAACCTAGCTATAAAGAAAAGAAAGTCTCCTCTCTCTACTTTTTTAAGACTAGCGGACCTAGAATTAACATCACAATTGTCTCCATATGTGAACGTGTCGAATTCAGGGTCATTGTGAGCGGTATTATCCAAGAATTTTAAAGGGATAAACTTTTCCAAACTATTACCCGGATCATAAAAAGAGTGTAAATCCCTATAATTAAAAGAGTGGAGCTTCTCTAAATTCCTATCCTCAGGAATAGGAATGAATTCGAATGTACCATCGCGAAAAATAGGACTACAAAACGGATGAGAAGCATTAGTGCCTACATTAATTAGAAAAATTCTACCTGCCAATATTCCACCTTCAGATCGAAATTTCTTCAAGGGAAAGAATTATTTCCTCAAGGACTCCAGCATCACTTTCAGAATCCCTCGCCCTTTCCAAAACAGTTGCGGCTTCTCTACCACCAATTCGCCCAATTGCCCACGCTGCATGTAATCGAACTACCGATTCTTCCGACGAACACAATACTTTGGAAAGAGGTAATATTGCTTTTACATCCCCATTATTGCCGAGAGCTACACATGCATTCCTCTGCAACCCGACAAGTTTTGTACGCTTTATCGGACTATTTTTATACCTGTCACTGAAGGTCATTTGATCCATTTCGAGGATTGGGACTAGCTCTGGGGTAGAAAACCCATTTCTTTGCTTAAATTCTTCCAAGTGGCCAGGTAACGCTTTCAAATTCACCGGACAAACATCCTGACAGATATCACAACCAAAAATCCAATCTCCCATCAAGGGACGCAAATCTCTAGGTATCACTCCTCTCAATTCTATTGTCAAATACGATATACAACGCTTATTGTCGATGACATACGGCGCAACTATGGCCCCTGTTGGGCAATCATCAATGCACCTTACACAGTTGCCACAACTTTTTTTCAACGGTAAGTCTGAAGGAAGAGGCAAATTCGTGATGACCTGTCCCAAAAGAACCCAAGACCCGTGACTCGGTGTCAATATGTTTGTGTTTTTACCCACCCAACCAACACCAGATCTTCTAGCAGCAGCACGATCATTCATGGGACCATCATCGACGAAAATCCTGAGTTTTAATTCAATATCGACCAATTCAGAGAGGTCCGCGCAAAAATCGGATATGCGTTCTTTAAGAACCTTATGGTAATCATCGCCCCAAGAGTATCTAGCAATTCTTCCATTCAATGTACCCGAACTGTCTGCTGAATCGCTCAAATAGCTACAGGCTAAGGATATGATTGACTGAGCATCTTCAAGTAACTCACTTGGTCTGTTCATTTTCTTAACACGTTCTTCGTTATACCAACTATATCCGTCCATGTGTCCGTCACGTATTCTTTTCAAAGCTTCAAGCTCGTCACGCTCAAAATTATCAGCGTTGGTAACTCCGACCACGTCAAATCCCTTAGAGATCGCAAGTTCTTTTATAGTTTCTAAAGTAACGCTCATCAAAACACTACGTTTCATTAATTGGTTTATGAGATAGGATTTATTGATACTCCCACTGTTGACACACATCTAAGACGACAATATCATCAATCAATCTTTTATTTTTTGATGGTAGTCACACAAACTGCACCAATAAGAGAATTGTACACGCGATCAAGCCCCGATTTATCCGATAGAGAAAAATTTAATAATCCAAATTTTAGAAATAATCCGTATGGTAAAACGCTTAGAAGTGTTGTTAGTAAATAATCAGAATGATTAGGGCTATAACCTGTAACGCCGTCAAATACATACGATTTCCAAACAAGGGTCTGTGCTTGAAACACACAGGCCTTTTTACTTTGTATCCAAATATTGAAATCTAAGACTACTAGATCATTTAGGGAGGTATCAAAATGGCTAAGCTCAGGGAATTGAGACGAACTTACGGATTCGATGAGGTAGCCATATCACCGGGAGCAATTACCGTGAATCCAGAAATGGTTGAAACCGATTTTTCAGTCGGAGAAGTGACAATATCAACCCCTATTCTTGGATCCGCGATGGATGCTGTTGCAACTCCCGCATTTGCAGGAGAGATGCATAAACAGGGCGCACTTAGTGTCATGAATCTGGAAGGAGTTCAAACCAGATACGAAAATCCCCAGAACGCAATCGATGAGATAGCCTCTACTCCTAGAGAAGAAGTTACTACCGTAATGCAAAAAATTTATTCAACACCGATCAATGAGAATTTAGTAAGTACCAGAGTAGAGGAGATAAAGAAAACAGGGTCTCATTGCGCTGTCTCAATAACTCCAGCCATGACAAAGAGATTAGGACCAATAGCCGTTGAAGCAGGAGCAGATATGCTGGTGGTTCAATCGACTGTCACTACAGCAAGACACTCGTCTAAAAGTGTGAAAGGTTTGCAATTTCCTGAATTGCTAGAAATGGTTAATGTTCCGGTAATCGTGGGCAATTGTGTTGGGTACGAAGTAGCAATGGAGATAATGGAAACAGGAATCCATGGAATTTTGGTTGGTGTTGGACCAGGGGCAGCATGTACAACCCGTGAAGTTACTGGAGTAGGGATACCTCAAGTAACGGCTACAATGGATTGTTCACAAGCGCGGGATGATTATTTTGAAAAAACGGGAAAATATATCCCTGTAATAACCGATGGGGGTATAAGAACTGGCGGAGAGCTATGCAAGGCAATAGCAAGTGGCGCAGACGCAGTCATGATAGGTACCCCACTCGCACAATCAACAGAAGCGCCCGCCAAGGGATTCAACTGGGGAATGGCAAGCCCCCACCCGGCTCTGCCGAGGGGAACTAGAGTAGAAGTGGGCACAAAAGGCTCCCTCCAACAATTGTTTTTTGGCCCATCTTCGGTATCAGATGGTACACAAAACTTAGTAGGTGCCCTAAAAGCATGTATGGGTATGGTTGGTGCCATGAACATAAAAGAAATGCATCAAGCCGAAGTGGTAGTTGCTCCCTCAATCAAGACTGAAGGTAAACACTATCAACTTGGCTTAGGATAACCCCAACAAAAACATGTAATAACCTAGTTGCATCCAATTAATATTGCTCTTGGATTTCGTGATAAGTCTTCTAACAAGCTAACTGGTCGTCCTGGGAAAAATTGTTCTGCTAAATTTAGTGCTGCAAGAGCTTGCTCCGAACCAACTTCAAATACTAATATTCCGTTCGAAGACAACTTAATTGTAGATTCCCATAGCAACCTACTAATAACATCGAGACCGTCTTCACCACCATCTAAAGCAACTCTAGGTTCTAGCAATACTTCTTTCTGGAGAAAGGACATATCTCCTGTAGGAATATATGGGGGATTTGAAACGATTACATCCAAATCATTTTCATTTATTGATGCCAAGAGATCTCCCCTATGGAGTGAGACCCGATCATTTAACCCATACATATCTATGTTAGATTTTGCGACCTTCAAAGCTTTCTCACTAATATCAATCGCATCAATTATTGCCGTTGGGACATTGATAGCAAGAGCAATGGCAATAGCACCACTTCCAGTACCGACATCCACTATCCTGGGATTATTTAGTTGATTTTCATTAACAAAAGAAAGAATCGTCTCCACTAGAAGCTCTGTCTCTTGGCGAGGAATCAAGACATCATGGTTAACAAACAATGAAATTGAATAAAATTCCCTTGTCCCGATGATATAACTTAGGGGTTCACCCAACAGTCGTCTCTTTATGATTTTCTCCAGAGATTGTTTCTCATGAAATGTAATAGATCTCATCAAGTCTCTGAAAAACACCGATCTATCGATGCCAAGAACATATCGAATAATAACTTCAGATTCCAGATCAGCGTCTAGCGTACCTTTCTCAGATAACCGATTCGCCAGTTCTCGATGAAAAGACCCAATTGTCATAAATCAAGATTACATCCCAGCATTTTCAAGTTTCTGTGCCTGTTCCACTTGAACCAAGGCTTCCATAAATTCTATAAGATCGCCGTCTAATATTTGTTCCAAGTTGTAACTTGTTAACCCTATCCTGTGATCCGTCACTCTTCCTTGAGGAAAATTGTAGGTCCTAACCCTCTCAGATCGATCTCCTGATCCTACCTGAGATCTTCGAGTATCCGTAATCTCCTGTTGTTGCTTTTCTATTTCAGCTGCAAGCAATCTTGATCTCAATACAGATAGTGCTTTTTCTTTATTCTTTAGCTGCGATCTTTCGTCTTGGCAGGTAGTGACCATCCCAGTGGGTAAATGAGTTATTCTTACTGCGGTTGCTACCTTTTGAACATTCTGTCCACCATGCCCACTAGCGTGATAAATATCTATCTGGAGATCTTCTTGGTTGATTTCTACGTCTACTTCTTCTGCCTCTGGCAAGACAGCGACGGTAGCAGCTGAAGTATGTATCCTCCCACTGGACTCAGTAGTGGGCACCCTCTGAACTCTATGCACACCACTTTCATGCTTAAGTTGACTATAAGCCATATCTCCATTCACTTGAAAGGTAATCTCTTTGATCCCACCAATCCCTGTGGAATTGGAATCAATAACCTCTAATTTCCAATTAAGTCTTTGAGCAAGACGTGAATACATTCGATAAAGGTTTGAAGCAAAAAGTCCAGCTTCATCTCCTCCAGTGCCAGCACGGATTTCAATGATCACATTTTTATCATCGTTAGGGTCTTTAGGCACCAAAGCCAACTTCAAATCAGACTCTACCAAAATGAGATTCTTCTCCAGAGAAACTTGTTCGTCTTTGGCCATAGAAACCAATTCTTCTTCCGTCTCTCCTCTGATAATGTCCTTGACCTGACTCAAATCCTCTGAAAGCTTCCGATATTGACGAGCTAACTCAACCACCTCTCTCATAGAGGCCTGTTCACGAGCGTATTTTTCTACCTGAGTATAGTCAGCAACCACCTCAGGATCTGATAAAAGGTTATTTAGCTCGTCATACCTATCCACAACTGATGCAAGTCTATCTAACATCTCTGTTCTCTCTCAAATAGCCAACGATCATTTCTATACCGTGTCAATACACGGGGCGATGCACGGTAGGCATTAAATCATACTCCAAATTTTTATTAATGCGGATTAAGGCCAGAATATTTCAGGAAGAATAATTCAAAAATTGTAGTTTATTGACGAAAAACCTCATTTTACAAATAATTAAATCAATTGCTTTTGACAACTAAAGACAAGACACATTTCTAGTCAAGAGGTCGAAATATGACAAGTAAAAAAGTATTTTTACAACACGTTACCAGGGAGGATGTAGAAAGGATCAATCAATGGTTATCAGATGACACAGTTACTGAAAGCTGGTTCGGTCGGTATTCATACGGTAACCCAGCCCATCTTGGTTATCATCCTGAGAAGGTATTAAGCGTCTCAGATGCTGAATGGGACAAGGTATTTGAAAATCCCGAGCATAGAATTTTTTCGATCTACTCAGATCTAGGGGAACATATTGGAGAGGCTCACCTCACAGTTGAAGAGTCTCTAGGAGACGGTCAAATCTCCATCCTGATAGGAGAAAGAGAAAAGTGGAATCAAGGCTATGGAACCGCTAGCTTGACATCCACCCTTGAACTAGGCTTCAACACCTATAATCTGTTTCGTGTTTGGGCTGATATCCCAGAATACAACCAGGCTGCCAAAAGTTTATTTGAACATCTCGGATTTACACATGAAGGCACTCTTCGACAAAGCAGACCACACGAAGGATCAAGACACAACTCAATAATTATGGGTATGCTAGCCACAGAATATAATCCTTCAGCATAGCTTAATATTTCAGAAGGCTATCAAGTGCTTTAAGGAAACACATTAAAATATTATTTAGCATTTGATAAGAATTAGGATTAGAACTAATCAAGTTCCATTAAGGATTGGTGATCATGGAAATATACTGGGAAAAAACTAGAAGAGGGCAAAAATTAATTTTGAGCTGGGAGGAACGAGAGGAGATGATTGGAGGTATAAGAGAAACAAAGACTGGTTTTGACGCATTCGCCAAGACTTTTACTATGACTCCAGAGAGAGCTACAAAAGGTTTAGATTCTGTAGATGAAGCAAGGGAATTCGTAGAATATTTTAGACCTTGGGAATTATTTGTGGGACCGGTAGAGGTAGGTGTGGAACCGGATGTACGTGATCCTAGTTAACACATATATTATGTGGTGGACTAAAGAAAACGACGCAATTAGAGGTTAAATTTGGATACTAGCAAATTTGAAATTGGTCAATCAGTCAGCAAAAAAATTGAGATCACTCAAGAAATGTCAACAAATAGAACTGGATCTCCTGGAGATGATGTTCTATCAACGCCTGCGATGCTCGGATTAATGGAAGGAGTGTGTATCTCTCACTCAGATCCGAAATTAGAAGATAGTTCGGCTACAGTGGGATATGCCGTAGATGGATTGAGGCATATAGCAAGATCCGATGTGGGGGAAACCGTGGATGTTACCGCGACTTTAATTGAATTTGATAGTGAAAGAGGGAGACTTACATACGAGATATCAGTGACCCAAGAGGGAAGGTCAATCGGTAAGGCTGTCCACAAAAGAGCAGTCATTACTACTGGTTAGTATTCGGCAGGCCATAAACAAAGTGTTCCCCTGGATATACGGCTGGAAAGCATAATCGTTTCGGTTAATAAATTCCTTCCACAAATAATAAATTTGTGTCAGCCGAAAGGTGCCTTATATTCATAGCCTCAGAGTATTCCTCAGAGTCATACCATTCTTTTAACTGTTCCATGGATTTAAACTCGATCACAACCAACCTTTCTGGATCCCAATTCCCTTCAATCACCACATGTTCACCACCACGAACAAGGTATTTTCCTCCATATTTTTCAACAGACTCAGGTACCAGACTTCCATAATCTTTAAATCTCTCAGGGTCAACTATTTTTACATCAGCAATCAAGTAGGCTGCCATGCAAATTTCTCCTATTTACTAATTACGAGTAGTCCAACTCATATTCATAAATATTTTTCGAACCAATTTAGTGCTAAATCCCAAGCATCCATACTTGCATCAACATCATGTCCCCCAGTATTGGTATCGTTAAAAAATCCATGAGACGTACCAGCGTAAGTTTTAAAATGAAAGTCGTGCTTTCTACTTGCTAATTCTCTCGCAAAACCTGGCAACTGCGGATTCACCATATCGTCATGCTCAGCCCATATTCCTAACAAAGGTGCCGTGAGTGAATCCCAATCGTATTCCACGTTAGGATGAATTCCATAGAAATCCACGCACGCCCCGACCTTACTTCCATTCTGGCAGGCAGCAAATAAAGCAAGAGCACCACCCATGCAAAATCCAGTAACACCTACCGGGTTATTCGTCTCCTCAAATAGGAATTCAATTCCACCTCTTAATTCCTCTTCAGTCTCCTTTATATTCAGCGCCATAAACATTTTTCCTGCTTCATCTGGTTCCTCAGCAATGACGCCATGATAATGATCAGGTGCAAGAGCGAGATAACCTTGCCTAGCGAATCTATCAGCAACATCCTTGATATGATCATTTAGACCATTCCATTCCTGTATAACAATTACAGATTTCCCATTCCCGTTGCCTTCAGGTCTCGTCAAATATCCGGTTCCTTCGCGCCCATTAGCGGTATACGTAATCATCTCTCCCATCACATTTCTCCTTCTATCTATACACAAT
>CAYFIW010000014.1:32763-37593 GCA_964343265.1 uncultured Dehalococcoidia bacterium
TCTATCTATACACAATTCTGATAGTAATCTTGTCTCATTCTAGTGGAAGTAATAGATGTAAGTAATAAATTGTAAAAATATCTTTTCGATCCAGGAATTGTTAACTACAATTAAAAAAAGTGCTTTTCTAGCAAGACTTAAATCATGAACGGTCAAACATAACCAATGAAAATCATTAATATAATCGGGCCAATTCTGCTCTTAACTTTATTCATCTCATGTTCTGACAATGAAAAATCTTTTGACTATCCTGCCCAGTCTCCAGTATCTGAGGTAGCCTATGCCCCCATGCCCGCAGCGGTCTCAGATGGTGGGGTGACCAACAAAATGGCAAGCCTTTCTGTTGCAGAACCTGATTCTAGAATCCAAGTTACAGGACATTTATCTATAGAAGTCCCAAAAATAAGCACAGCCATGCTAGAGGTTGAAAACCTTCTAAATACATACGGAGCGCAGATTACTAACTCAAACTCAAGTGAGTCATACCAACCCTATTCAAACATAACAATAATTATCGTTAACACCTCGTTTTACGACCTTATCTCTAAAATAAAAACCACCGTGGCCTCCAAAGTAACCCATGAGAACATGTATTCCACTGACGTGACCGAGGAGTATCTGGACACTGAAGCTAGGCTAAATGTCATGCAATCCACAGAA
Organism: uncultured Dehalococcoidia bacterium; assembly: GCA_964343265.1. Classification (GTDB taxonomy): domain Bacteria; phylum Chloroflexota; class Dehalococcoidia; order Lucifugimonadales; family UBA826; genus CAYFIW01. The sequence goes on from CAYFIW010000014.1 coordinate 33,424, forward strand.
AACAGATTCGTTGAATTACTGTCTGAGACCAAAAATGTTGAAGAAACCATCCAAGTTGAAAAGGAATTGATGAGAATCAGAGGCGATATAGATAGTTTTCAATCAAGATTGAACTACCTAGACAAGACTACTGATAACTCAATATTGCATCTTAATATGACAGAGGAAACTTCGCTCGTAGGAGAAAACTGGAGTGTTAGTGACTCTTTCAGTGATTCAATAAAGAGTCTAGTGAGTTTCAGCAAAACATTGGCCGACATTTTCGTGACTATATTGATTTTTTCCCCAGTCGTCATTGTAGGGATAGCCATATTTTTTGGTCTTTACAAATTATTGAAAAAAATAAGAGCTCACTAATTTCTAAAGGGAAATTCTCTCGGACCCCAACAAATTAATAAATTTTTGATTTGCTAGAATGAACCACTTAAGAGATCTCTGTTCAAATCTTCAAAAGAAACGAACTCACTCGTAAATCCGTCCATTAATTCTCTTTCGGCATATTTAGCACCCAGAACAATTTCTGCTCTATTCCAATTAGGATTTGTCTGAGTCACACGCCATACCCATTTCGCCTCTCTTCCCGTAGGAAAACGTCCATATGAACTCTCAAAAAGTCTCACTATTTTAATTAGGTGCATCGACTCAGTCCAAGGAATTCCATAGGCATCGCATTTTTCCCAAGAAAATTCAGAGTCCTGAATAATTTCACTCTCAGGAAGTACACGAAATTCTTTCAACCATGACCCAATGGAACGTGTTGTAACAGTTTTATCCCCATAGGTAGATTTCAATTCATTCCATATTTCTAACCTTGACAATCCTGCAGCAAAAAGCATGTAAGCTTGCAAGTATTGATTTGAATTAGATTTACCTTTTGGCATTAAATTTGATGAAGCCCATATAATTTGATAATTTATACTTCCTTTAGTTAGTAAATATACTTCCTCTCTAACCTATTTTTTATCTACACTTTTAATCACATAGATCTTATAATTAAGTATATATAGTAAATAATCGTTTTACAGTTATAATAACTTCCTTATAATAATAAATATACTTCCTTTTATACATATCTTATGGAGAATAACCTTGAATTCAAAGAGCACTCCTATAGTAAAAAGAATTGAATTTCTTACTGCCTACACAAGGTGGTTACATGGAGACTCTCAAGAGCAAATAAACACGTTCCTCAAAAATTCCAGCGACCACGACACCGTTGACGATAAAACTATATCGTCCTGGACAAATAAATTTGAGAACCTACCAACAGAGGAAAAAGAAAAGGACAAACCCTTTTACTTTCACAACTTGGATAAATACGGTATTCCCTGGTCTTCGTACGAAGACACACTTGGACTAGTGAAACGACTGGCATTATTAATGGACACCCCCCCGATTGCACGCCAGGCCAAATGGATTTGGAGACTACGGCAAATCGGAAATATGAGGCGTGAGTTTGATGAAATGAGAACGGAAGGGCACCCTGTAGTCTCATTAGCTAATCGATATGTGATAAATGAATGGGAAACAATGTTTGGTTTATCGCAAACAGAAACCCTAGAAGAAATCTCTGAGTCAGTAGAGTCAGAAGTCACAGAAATAGCAAGAAGAAGTTACACAAACATGCAAAAAAACGGTCCATGATAATCCAGTAAAATTTATTACAGAACGAAAACTATTTCTAAGTTAAAGACCCGGCACCGTCACCAAAATCTCGTGGGCCCCATTTACCCCTCTCCACCAAATTCAGGAATTCGTTTATAGAATCATTAAATAAATCAGGATTCTCTAGATTTATTGCATGGCCTGCCTTAGGAAACACAATCAACCCAGAAGATGAAATATTTTTCTTCATAAATAGGGAGGGATTAATACAGGGATCGTCTTCATCACCTGTCATGATTAACGTAGGAATTTCTATAAGCCTTAATCTGTCACCAAGTTCAAAAATCGGAGGACGTTTTGACAAAACACCTTCAAAAGTATTGGCTGATCCTATGGGTGAGTGTTCCATAAATTGCTCTCGGAACAAGTTAAAAGCTTTAGGGGATTTTTCTTGTAGTTGCACTCTTGCAGGCCCATAAACATACTTCGCCATGGAATCCATGCCCCCCTTCCTCATCCCATCTGACATTTCCACCACCCTTTTCCTAAAAGCGTCAGGCTCATCTGAACCTGTTCCTGTGCCCGCTAGAACCATCGAAGAAACCATTTCTGGATATGTCAAAGCGAAATTTAATGCTACATTTCCGCCCATTGACAAGCCAACTATATGAGCTTTGTCGACATCCAAATAGACTAACAAATCTTTGAGATCGTCTACCGACTGTTCTTGACTATAATCGACTACCGCATCAGGTACATCTGAAGGTGGATAGCCTCTCGCGCAGTACGTGATTACATTATAACTGCGACTAAAATAACCAACTTGGAGGTCCCATGACCTGTAATCCCCTGCGAATTCGTGACAGAAAACTAGAGGATAACCCGAACCATTAATTTCATAAAATAGCCTTATCCCATTTATATTTGCTAATGGCATCTGACATCTCCCAGAAAAAACAATTAATACGGATATTAAACTGTTATATCACAAGCCTACAGATTCTAGTTGATTTTCAAAATTGATCTAAGAATAGCCTTTGGACTATTTCGGGCACTAAAAGAGTCTATTTCCCCCAGTGTCCTCGCTCTTTCCTCATCGCAATGCCATCCATGACTGGCAGAACTTGTATATCACCTTTTCCCATTTGTGGTCTCATGAGAGCAGTGACATTTTTCATATCTGAAGCTTCCAACACCGCATAAGTAGTATGTGAAACGTTATAAGCCCAAACCCCCAAAACATTTACGTTTTCGTCACCCTCAACCCATTTCGTCAATTCATTAACTTCGTCACTTTCAGGACCGTAAAGAACTCCAGGACAAGTTTCATAATCATGTTTAGCAATCACATGAAATAACATATTAATTTCTCCCTTATTTAAATATTAAATTACTTATATCATCTCAATTGATCACTTTGCAATTAGATGTCTCATTTCAGGTAAATAATCATAAATATAGTCCCAGTAACATGAGAATTCGGATTAGAAAATATGTTGCTTCTTCCTCAAAACACATTTGGGCAATATATTCAAATCGCCACAAACAAGAAAACTTTTCCGAGTTCTATTTTCGGATTTCGTATAATTTCTTTGCTATATATTCAACCAATCCTCTATCAACCAATTTCGACTTCCAACTATATGGAATTCCTTCATAACCGTAGTGCGCTCCCGCTAATTGACCATATATAGCAGCGGTCGTATCGGTGTCATCCCCCAAATTGACCGCTTTTAGGGCGCCTTCTCCAAAGGACGAACTACGATCAAAAGACCAAATAGCAGCCTCAATAGAATCGCTCATATTTAGTGTTCCTTTTATGTCGGGAGGCTCTTTATATTTATAGGAACCTCTAGCAACCCTGTCAATTGAATTTTCCAAGGGCTCATTTGACCATAGAGCAGCTTCATAATTGAGCACTGATTCCTTGCCTTCACCTTGAACAGACTTAGCTATCATGGATCCATATAACCTACATGCGTCTATGCATACAGGATTATCATGTGTAGCCGTGGCACTTTCACCTGACTTTTTGATAGCTTCTTCTAAATCATTGCAATAAAACAACGTAACTGGAGCCAATCTCATAAGAGCCCCATTAGTTGCCTGGTTCTTTACAGGTTTAGGGGTACCGGAATTTCTAAAATCTGTTATCGCTAATCTAGCAGTTGGGCCACATCCATACGCCCATTCCCTACTACTTAGATATCCTTCAAACAACCACTTTGAATAACGCTGTAATTGATCATTTATGTCGAACTTACCGGTAGATATCAGGCTGTCAGCAAGACAAAGAGCTTGAGAAGTATCGTCTGTCCAGAAGCTGCCATCAAGCATTCCTCTAACCCGATCAAACGTTCCCCTAGATTTGCCTTCTACAAGGCAACCCAACTGATCTCCTATAGCCAATCCAACAATTGATCCCATCCAATTATCTAATGAAGGCAAGAAATTTGTTTTGCGATTTACCATATCTAACTCCATTTATTTACGAACGTTATCAAAATCGTCCCATCTTTTGACTGTACCCATATAGGTTGCAACTACCACGCAATATTTTGATTA
>CAYFIW010000015.1:0-1807 GCA_964343265.1 uncultured Dehalococcoidia bacterium
TAGGGCGAGATACTCATCTTATGAATAACATCTGCAATTGCATTTGGCTCCCCAACATTCCCAGGAAACAGTATCAACCTTGTACCCGGATACTTAGCTTCTCTACCCATCTCCAATACCAAAACACCGGGAAGAACTTGGCCGGGAACTTGGGCTCTTTTCATGTTTAAAGCGTGTTTTGTCACATTGGATGAGGTCATTCCACCTTTAGACACAATGTATCGAGGCTTTACGGATATTTTTCTAACAATTTCGGACATCGCATCCGTAACTTTAGCCCCTATATCCAAATATTCTTCTGCAGATTCTCCCGTAATTAATTCTCTACTGGTAAACACAGTAATGTCTTTCGACGAAGCTAATTTATCCTCCACAACTTTTACGATCGAATCTACTATTTCGTTATCACCCTCAACAACCTTCCTTACACTGAGTTCAACAGAACTCATACCTGGTATTTCCAACACTTTTTCGAGTTGCCGAGTACTACCTTGAACATGAGATCCAATGAGAATCAAAGCTCCGCCGTCCTTCGAGGTAGAAATTTCTTCACGTGTAAGCAAAGGTTGCTCGGACTGACCAATTCTCGAACGAACAAAAGAAGCTGATGTTCTGAATAAAAATCTTTTCCCCAATCTCTCAGCCTTCAAAACAGACAAGGCAAGTACATCCAAGTCCTTCATATCCGCGGCATTAACAATGCAAATCTTTTCACTTTCAAGATTCTGCAAAATTGTCTGAACTTTTTGGACTCCACCCTTTCGAATATCATCGATAGAAATGCTTGTGACTTCACTTGCTTTAATTGAGCCTCGATATTTTTCCTCCATCCATTCCAACAAATTGGAAGACTGGTATCCGAATGCAGTATCTTTAGCAAATGGTGTTTGTGAAACTGGTATCAGGTTATCCCCTTCCTGAGCATATTGAATATCATCAATGGTGTATCTACCCCCTTCTTTAAAGAAAGGAATAAACAACAGAGCGTCAAATCCTTCTCCAGAATAGAGTGACCTGGCGAGCGACTGAACTTCATCAGGAAAATGTCCACGAAGAGTGGAGTCAGATCTAGAAATAACACTTATGGGAAGCCCTGTACTAATGGAAAGGCTTTGAAGAGTGGCTCCGACTTCTTCATTTATTTCAATAGCCTTTTGAAGATGCACAGAACGACTATTAGTTAGTACGAAAGTAGCCTCATCAGATGAGTAAAATTCACCCTGTAAAGTATCTTTATCCCAGACCGTAAGAAACCCAACATTTCTAACAGTCTGGGGACCTGTGGGATCGTCATCTAAAACAAACAGCCGAGAAGGATTATCCAGCAATTCCTGCCTTATTTCAGGCAGTAAGTCATCTTTAGCTATTGCAGGGAGACTTTGGATAGTCTCCCTAAAGGGTCTTATGATGTCTGCATTCACGCGGGTTCAAACATGGGCAGGGCAATCTCACCCTCCCCCTGGTCATGCCAGCTGATTTTCACTCTCATTCCACAACTGATGTCAGTTACAGGGTTCGACACATTGACTATGTTAGTCATAATGCGAAACCCTTCATCTAAATCAACGTATGCTATGGCATATGGACCGAGATCCTTGAAAGCAGGATGTCTACTCTGCATGACCACACTAAATGTATATACAGATCCCTCACCTTTTGAGGTGTGCCATGTGCTTTCTAGAGACCCACATGCAGTGCAATGCGCCCTAGGATAAAAAATAATTTCTCCACATGACGCGACATTACAAGTCTGATATGTTAGCTTCTTTTCTCGAGTCGCATCCCAAAACGGTTGTGTATCCGGCTC
>CAYFIW010000015.1:1907-36714 GCA_964343265.1 uncultured Dehalococcoidia bacterium
GATATGTTAGCTTCTTTTCTCGAGTCGCATCCCAAAACGGTTGTGTATCCGGCTCGGGAAACCTTGGTTGCGGTCTCATAGCTGATTCTTGTGTCATAAATTTGCTCCCTTTACAATTAATCCGCGGCTAATATTGTCGCCGAGGTCGAATGTCTGGCACCTAAATTACCACCATTACCAACTGCTACAGCCAATTGTGCATTACTGACTTGAGATGTCGATTCACCCCTCAATTGCCTTACCGATTCAAGAATAAGAAATATACCTCTTTCTCCAGGGTGATTTGAAGATAAACCTCCCCCATCCGTGTTGAGAGCCGGACCTCCAGATTCGTCAAATTTCAGGATTCCGGAGCTTACATAAGCACCCCCATCTCCTTTGTCGCAGAAACCAAGATCTTCTATCATGCACATAACAGTAATAGAAAATGAGTCATAAGCCATCAGAACGTCTATCTCTCCAGGAGACACACCTGCGTCAGCAAACGCACGAGGCCCAGATTGGGCACCGGCACTCACAGTGATATCCCCGCCATTCTCTCTGTATTTTGTAGCCTCAGCTCCGCCAATAATCCACACTGGTTTCTTTCGGCAATTAGCGGCTATCTCTTTTGAAGCTATTACTACAGCACCACCTCCATCAGAAACCATGCAACACTCCAAAAGATGCAACGGCCAAGCTATGAGCCTCGAATCCAACACATCTTCTGTGGTTATTTCATTGACCCCAACGAACTCAAGATCAGTCATTGCCTTAACTGCCTCGGGATTTCTCATGGCATGATAACGAGTCGCAACGGAAATGTTTGCAAACTGCTCATCAGTGGTACCGTACTGGTGCATGTGCCTAGCTTTCACTAATCCATAGTTGGAAATCAAAGTTGATCCCCAAGGATCTTCCATATTATTAAATGGGGTAGGCGAACCTTGGCCAGTCGCTCCCCCAGTACCTATGGCTCTCCTATCAGAATGTGAGGTTGACCCATAGGTCAAAATAGCAACATTCGCTTTGCCCGCAGCTATCATTGTTGCAGCATGATTCGCTTGAAATTCATATGATGAACCACCAACATTTGTGGTATCAATCAAGTTAGGTTTTAACCCAAGATACTCTGATATACCTAGTCCCCCAATATTTTGATGAGACCCCGTGTCATACACAGCATCGACATCTTGCCAGGATAGTCCAGCATCCTCTAAGGCTTTTGAGGCCGATGCTGCCTTTATCTGCAGGGCGCTTACCCCTGGAGCGACTCGTAAAGGATATTCATGAATACCCACTACAGCCGCCTCTCGAGTTTGTGACATAAGAAGCTCCTTTCTAAATCAAAATTTACATCCCCTAGTCCAGCTAAGGAATAGATGGGAAGTTAGCACAGGGAAACTAAAGCGTCAATCGGCAGCAAGCAAAATAAGATCAGTTATAAAATATTCGAACCATATGGTGTACCTTTACCTTGAGTGAAAACGTGTTTATGACTAGGTCCTTATATTGAGTGAGAGATAGTGCAATATCAAAACACGGAAAAATTGAAGTTTTGCACTTTTTGTGGGTTCAGAGTCACAAATGTTCAAAAAAGCCCATGCTCTAATTGCAGTTTTTCAACAGATGAGAAAAGACTTATTGTTCCTACAAAGGCCTTCATTTTTGCCTCTCTTTATGGAAATAATGGATGGCAACGATGGGTAGCATGTTGTTTAGGCATAGTTTTGATATGGCAACTTATAGGGGTTTTACCCTTAGTTGCCATATGCGGAATTGTGAATTATCTGGAATTCCAAGAATACACCTGCAAAACTGATTCCCTCTCAATTACAGGACCATCACATGTTCCTGGATTCACATTATCAATCCTGCCTTTTGTAATAGGATTAATAGGAATGTTTTACCTTCTTAAGTGGATTCACAGTAAAAGGCTAGTTGATTGCCTCACTGGAAGAAAAAAAATAGACTTTGGAAGAATTTTATTTGCAATGTTTGTAGTTGCATTTATGTCCGGTATATCTCTTTTAATTGAGTTAAATTCAGATACAAGTACATCTGCCAGAGCCGAAATAACCAGAAATCCGGTAGACATCAATTTCCTGTTTCTCGTCATAGCGGCGCTATTTTTCGTACCAATTCAGGCAGGTCTAGAAGAAATTTTTTTTCGAGGGTACATTCTTCAAGGAATATCATTAATATCCAAATCTAAATTTTTTTTAATCTTATCTACTTCTACAATATTTACAGTCGTACATCTAGCAAACCCAGAGCCGTGGGAATACGGGGTATCTACTTATGCGACCACAATCTTTATGCTAGGAACATTCATGGGGTTAATTACACTTTTGGACGGAGGTCTTGAATTAGCTATCGGATTCCACACCATGAACAATTTGTGGTCTTTTCTAATAGTGGGATTAGAAACCAGTGTTATATCAACTCCAGCTCTATTTATTCTGAGCATTGAAAAAATGGATTTAATACCGACAGTAATTCCAGGAATCATCCAATTCATGTTGTTAACAGGTATATTCGGTTGGCGGTATGGTTGGTTTGCGAGATCAAAAGCTCGTCAGATGTATTGATCCAAGACATTTATACATATATATTCGCGTGATGCGAATTGGACTTCTCACAGATACACACTTACCCGGCATTATCCGGACCCTCGACGAACTAGGCCCACTTCCTGGTGAATTTCTCTCAAGTGTGGATCTTATTTTGCACGGTGGGGACCTCACTTCCCCTATAGTTCTTGACTGGTGTGAACAGTTTGCCCCGGTTATCTGTTCGACAGGAAACAATGACCCTATCCCAGACCCACGAATGAAAGAAGTACAAGTACTTGAATTAGAAGGTTGGACTGTTGGAATGATCCACAGTTTAGAAGGTCAATTTAGACCGATAAACGAACTACAATCATTATTTCCTACTGATGTGGAGATAATGATCTCTGGACATACCCACAAAGAAAGGCTTGAATACAGAGAGGGAGTTCTACTAATCAACTCCGGAAGTATAACTTTTCCTCAACACAAGGAAGTCAGATTGGGAACGGTTGGAATATTAGAATTAGAGCCTGGCATTGCCAGAGCGGAAATATTCCCATTAGGTGAAACAGAAGGTAGTCCAAATCCGGGAGAAACACTGTGTCTGGAAATAAAAAACGGAACAGTCACACATACTGAAGGTTCAGTAATTCTCTCTACCGATCATTGAAATATTAGATCAAAACAGCTTTAAAATGTTTACGGTCAGACTGGACATCTTTCTAAACTTTCCCTCTGATCAAGCCAATATCTGCGTCTCTTCGTCCAAAACTTCCCCATCAGAATCTATGACATAAAATCGGACAACAGGTTTATCGTCGTCCTCTAAAGAAACTAGTACATAACAAAAGTCGACCCAACCAGACTCCACAGCCATTCTTGTATCAGTCTCTGACGGATATGCAGGACTGTGGGTGTGAGAATGATAGAAGGCTACGAGGTCTATACCATTCTCGTCAGCATCCTGAATAGATGTAAGCATTTCTTGAGGGTCCATGACATATCTGTATGGGCTGGGCGAAGCATTTCTTATCTTATACAACTTAGAGATATCCCCGTTGGTACCCGCCAGAATCCCACAACATTCGTTGGGATTTTCAGATTTAGAATGCTCTATCATTTGGTCTATGAACTTCTGGGATATTCTTATCAATTGCCTCTCCTACCAAATAATTTTCTGAGAAAATTCATAAGGTTTAACTGTAAACTGGACGTCTTATTAGACCTTCTCTCTGAGCAACCTACACATGTGCACGCTGGAGGGTGATCATAATGCCAGTTAGGTCGGCCCATTACATCACTTCTCTCCACTCAATATTAATGTCAGTTTCCATATCACAGATTTCTTCACCCATATGATTTACTCCTTTACCTAGGGTCTGCCCGTCCGGAAAAGTCTAACTGTCGCCAAGCCTCGTAGGCGATTATAGACACTGAATTTGCAATATTTAGGCAACGATTATTAGGTCTCATAGGTACCAAGAGTTTCCTTTCTTCTTCAAAAGTACCAAGCAAATCATCTGGAAGCCCTGAAGACTCAGACCCAAATAAAAAAGAATCATCCTCTTGAAAATCTATGTCTGCATACGAGTGTTTTGCTTTTGCCGTCGCAGCAAACAGTCTACGATTTGGAAAATTGCCAACATAACTTTCTAAACTGTCATGTTCGGTAACTATGGTGAGATCTGTGTAATCAAGAGCAGCTCTTTTTAGACGAGCTTCTGTCATTTCAAAGCCGAGCGGCCGAATTAGATGCAACTCAGCACCCACATTAGCACATAGTCTAATTATATTGCCGGTATTATATGGAATTTCTGGTTTGTAGAGAATTACATGAAAAGATGGCGTGTCCATGGCTACAATTATACTCACAGGTCTACTATTTAGGTGAGGCCTCTTTAAAATAAAACTACTGTAAAAAAGAAGCACATCACGCTTTGTCATCCTGAAAAAGATTTTGTGCTTTCTCAACTGTGACATAAATATCAAAATTGTGGCAAAATGAGCTTTGGTTAAAAATATAACTTGTACCAGACCTTTAACAATGGTCAACTAGCATAACCAACATTAAATATATTCAGGAGGATAACAATGGCAAATTACCTGGACGGCAAAGTGGCCATAGTCACCGGAGCCGGCAGGGGAATAGGAGCAGGTGTCGCAAAGGCACTGGCAGGAGAAGGCGCTAAAGTCATAGTAAATGATATAGGCGCTGCCCTTGATGGCGAAGGAGCATCCAACACCCCGGCCGAAGAAGTTGTTGACTTAATAAAAACTGCAGGCGGCGAAGCCATACCTAATTACACCGACATATCAACTATGGAAGGTGGTGAAAGTATTGTTCAATCCGCAGTGGACACATTCGGAAAATTAGACATAGTAGTGACGGTCGCCGGAATTCTGAGAGATCGCATGATATTCAATATGACGGAACAAGAGTGGGATGACGTCATCAGAGTCCATTTAAAGGGTACATTTACTGTTTGCAAACATGCTGCAATTTTGTATAGACAGCAAAGGAGTGGAAGAATAGTAACCTTTGCATCTGAATCTGGTTTAATGGGTAACACTGGTCAGGGGAACTATGCAGCGGCCAAGAACGGCATTGCTGGATTCACCAAAGTGGCAGCCAAAGATCTGGGAAGGTATGGGGCAACCGCAAATTCAATTTGTCCAAGGGCTGACACCAGAATGACCCAATCTGTTCCTGATGCTGCGAGGCAAATGAGAGCAGATCGCCCTCAGGACAGAGAAGAAGCACCTAAAATGGAAATGAACCCAGACGATATAGGGCCTTTTGTAGCGTACCTATCTACAGATCAGGCCGCTAATATAAATGGTCAAACATTTTTGGTATATGGTGGAGTTATCACAAAGCTCTCTCTTCCAAGAAGAGAAAGAACCATTTTTAAACAAGGAAGATGGACACTAGACGAGCTGAAAGAACTAGTACCTCAACACCTAACACAGGGCTTGGTCAACCCGTCGCCCCCTCAAGCACCTCGATAAGTATCAGAGAAGAGGTTTGAGACAAGCGATTCTATATAACTAGGAGAACAAAAGATGGGAGACCTTCTTAAAGATAAAGTAGCAATAGTAACTGGTTCCGGAAGAGGAATCGGTAGGGGAATAGCCCTTCTTCTCGCATCAGAGGGTGCCAAGGTCGTCGTAAATGACCTCGGTGGTGCGGTTGACGGAGACGGAAATTCATCTGCACCAGCAGATGAAGTAGTCAATGAAATAAAAGCGGCAGGCGGTGACGCTGTTGCAAACTACGATTCAGTAGCCACAATGGACGGCGGAGAAAACATAGTAAAAACCGCTTTAGATAGTTTTGGAAAGCTAGATATTGTAGTTGCAGTGGCAGGAATATTACGCGATAGGATGCTATTCAATATGACGGAAGAGGAATGGGACGCAGTTATAGCTGTCCACCTAAAGGGAACATTTACCGTCTGTAAAGCAGCCAGTATTTTATTCCGGCAACAACGAAGTGGAAGAATCATTACATTCTCTTCAACTTCGGGTTTGTATGGAAATTCAGGACAAGCAAACTATGGGGCCGCTAAAGACGGTATTGCTGGTTTTACCAGAGCTGTTGCTAGGGACCTTGGTCGCTATGGTGTAACAGTAAATAGCATCTCTCCAGGTGCCGACTCAAGAATGACACAAACAGTTCCTCAATCTGCCAGAGACATAAGAGCAGCTAGCGGAATGCAAGGTGCGGCAGCTGTCACACCACTACAACTAAACCGCGATCCAGAAGATGTAGCACCGATGGTCGCTTGGTTAGTATCTGACGAAGCAGATAATGTAAATGGTCATGTTTTTCACTGCCAAGGTGGTCAAATTTCTCTTATGAACAACCCTGCTGAAGAACGAACTCTTCGAAAGAACGGAAGATGGTCCGTAGAGGAAATAGACGCCATGTTCTCAGGAACTTTGGGGATGGATATGGTAAATCCTTCTCCTCCTCAACCTCCTAAGGACTAAGGAACTCATGGGATAATAGATGGCCAATATCAGATTAGCTGACCCTTCAAGAGACGCTCGTCAGGTTGCAGCTATCTACTATCCCTATGTGATCAACACTCACATCACTTTTGAATACGTCCCACCCGATGGGTCCGTTATTGCAAGCCGTATGAAATCACAACAGGAAAAATTCCCCTGGCTTGTATGCGAACACGAAAGGGAATTAATGGGATTTGCATACGGGAGCCCATTCAGGTCACAGCAAGCTTATGACTGGTCAGTTGAAACTACGATATATGTCAGAGAATCTGCTCATAATCTAGGAATAGGCTCAGCTCTTTATGAAACACTTATTAAATGCCTTAGATTGCAGGGATATATGTCTGCTGTCGGAGTCATAGCACTACCAAACGAACCAAGCGTTTCCCTTCACAATAAATTTGGTTATAAAGAAATAGGTATTCTACCTGACGCAGGATACAAATCCGGTTCCTGGTACGACGTTGCTATATGGAGGCTTGAATTGAAAGAAGCTTCACCAACACCTGAGAAAATAGTTTCAATAGACGATATAACCAATACTTTAGATTTTGCCAAAATATTGGAAACCGAATCCTATAAGATAAGCATATAGATCAACTTAGGAAAGTCACAAAAGAGGCTAATGTAAGTTAATCAATAGTAATCGACACACTTTCAATAACATCTGCTGGACCTCCCTGCATAGGATCCCTCGGTGTAATCGCTTCAACTAGCTCCATCCCTTTAATGACCCTTCCAAACACTGAATGGCAAGATTGTCCAGGCATAGAACAATCTTTGGCAGAACCATCGGGCAATAAACCATCCAAAAATGATGTGTCCCTATACGTTATAAAGAACTGACTTCCGTTTGTCGCTTTCCCATCCCTTATCCCAGAGTTTGCCATCGAAACTACACCAGGCTGGTCATGTCTAGCAGAATTATGAAACTCATTTTCAAATACATATCCGGGACCACCGCTTCCAGTACCGGTCTGATCACCACCTTGAGCCATAAAATCTGGAATGACCCTATGAAATGTTACCCCGTCATAAAACCCTTGCTCTGACAGAAAAACAAAATTGTTAACAGTGATAGGTGCCTCTTTTTCCAGTAGATCTATTAAAATTTCGCCTCGTCCATAAATCTTTATGATCGCTCTATAATCTTTAGAAACATCTATCTCCATATTAGGTTGGTTTGTCCAAGACATAATTGTTGGCGAAGGGGGTAAGTCAGGTACGGATATCGTCACTTCCTTAGCAAAATCATAGGCCTCTAAAGACACTTCGACGTCTATCACGATATCCTCACCGCTGGGTCCCTTAACTTCCGGACCACTATTCGCTGATCCTTTCATACTGAGTAATATCAATCGCCCTGTTTCCACTTCGACCCAAATATCGGTCTTTAATCTACCTCCAGATTCCGTGAGAAGCGGCACTAATTCGGCTAAAGTAGACGACTCAATTGTCCCTTTGAGATGGTGAGCCGTACGATTGTCTATTATTTCTGGAGATACATATTCCAATTCTTCCAAGGCCGGAAAAGTATATGAAACAAGAGAGGGAGGATTAATGGTTTTTTGACCAGCAGGCAATTCAAACCACTGCAAAGCATCTGGATAAAGAGTGAAGGTACGCTCACCAATAACCCTGATTTTCATAACTTGTTGGGCCGAGGGAGTAGACAAATCGATTTCCCCTTGAAAATGACCTTTGTCATTAACATCACCGATGATAAGCAATGGAGCATCCTGCTGCTGTTCACCAAACGATACTCTCATGTTCATGGATAGCCGGCTTTCGTATGAATAACCATTTTCAATTGCTTTTTCAAAACTTGCCATCACTTTTTCTACCGAAACAGGATCTATTGTTGTCGCAATTTCTGGCTTATAAGTCGGCACCTCGATTATTTCCTGCGGAGCACGTGTTGGCGCAACCACTGTTTTTTCTGGTATTGATTTATTTGATGCTTCAGGTTCCCTTAATTGTGGAGGAGGGGTTACTGAAGATGTATAGCTATCCTCAGAAATGGACTTCTGATTAGAATCTTCTCCGCATGCAACCAAAAACACAGAGACAATTACTAAAAGTAGAGTAATCATATTGCTATGTGAATATTTTTCCATGACCTATTTACTCTACGACCAAGTAGCCGTATAGGCAACGTCTAAAAGAAATAATCGAACATGAATAAATACCAGACTTGAATCTTATATGATCTTAAAGTAGGTTATCACACACTAAGATAGGTAATATTACTCTAGTTAGGAGATATAAATATGTCCTCTAATTTACAAGACTTTCTAGACAGTGTCGCTGAAAAATATGGGGACCGAGATGCTCTTTTATTTAAACCCGGCTTCAAATATGTTTCTTGGTCCTATCGGGAATTGGCAAAAGACTCTCGAAAAGCGGCTACACTTCTTAAAGACAAGGGTCTTGGAAAAGGAGACACGGTCGTGATTTGGGCACCGAATTCACCTATATGGGTGATTTCATTTTTTGCATGCCTCAGAGTGGGTGTGATAGCTGTCCCCTTAGATATGAGAAGTTCTGAGGAGTTCGTTAAAACCATTTTATCTAAAACTAATCCCAAACTCGCGATAGTATCGAAATCAACTCCAAAAGAACATGAGTCAATCGGCGTTCCCCTACTGTATATGGAAGACATGCCAATAGCCTATGACTCTCTTCAAGAAGCCGATAATGTCGAGATTCCACCAGACCAAATAGCAGAAGTGATGTTCACTTCAGGTACGACTGGTGATCCTAAAGGGGTAATACTTACACACAAAAATTTGACCTCAAACTTAGACTCCGTAGGACAAATTATGACAGGTAAAGAAGATGATAGATTATTGTCTATCCTCCCTCTAAGTCACATGTTTGAACAAATGGGTGGCCTATTATTTCCCTTGCGTATAGGGGCAAATGTAACCTACATGACAAGTAGACGACCAAAGGCAATATTTCAAACCATGCAAGAGCGTAGAGTCAGTGTCATGCTTTTAGTTCCACAAGCATTGGATTTGTTTAAAAAAGGGATAGAAAGAGAAATAGAGAGACAAAATAAAGATGCTATTTTCGCCAAGTTAATGGCAATTTCAAGAAAATCCCCTAAGGTATTAAGACAATTGTTATTCAGAAGAATAAGGAAGCAAATGGGTGGGAATTTAAGGATGGTTATATCAGGGGGCGCACCGCTTTCAAATACAGTTGGCGAGTGGTGGAATCTATTGGGAATTGATGTCATACAAGGATACGGAGCAACTGAAGCATCGCCCATAATCGCTTGCCATCCAGAAAAATCACCTAGATTTGACTGTCCAGGTCCCCCGGCTCCAGGAGTAGAAATAAAAATTGATACAACCGGCGAGGTTTTGGTTAGGGGAAACAATATTACCCCCGGATACTGGAAAGATGAGAAAAAAACGAAGGAATCATTTGAAGGCGATTGGTACAAGACCGGCGATCAAGGTTTTATAGATGAAAACGGCTTCCTAATATTGAACGGAAGGAAAAAAGACATGATTGTTCTCCCGAATGGTCAAAATGTCTATCCTGAAGATCTAGAACAAATTCTTCAATCACATTTATCCATTATTGATGCTGTAGTGGTTGGAATAGATAATGATGACGGGACCGAGGTGCATGCGGCACTTATTCTAGATAACCATGAAATGGCACCTGAAGTTATACGTTGGGTAAATAACCAGGTAGCCAGCCATCAAAGAATCAGAAATCACACGATATGGAATCAAGACGACTTCCCAAGGACACACACTTTGAAAGTCAAAAAGCCTCTTGTCATAGATCACATAATAAACCATGATCACAATCAACCTTTAAAGAACCGTCAAGACGTTGAAGAATCCGAATTACCGCCCCTTTTCAAAGTGATATCAGACTTAACTGGCATTCCCAACGCACAATTAAATAGCGACATGGAACTTGAGGCTGGCATTGGTTTGGATTCATTGGGAAGAGTAGAACTCCTTTCAGCAATTGAAGAGGACCTAGAGATCTACATAGACGATGGAGATGTATCTCCGGAGACCACTCTGTCGCAACTACAATACCTAGTTGACCATAGCAAACCTTCAGACTTTTCCCACAAATTCAATAACTGGGGTATCAAATTATGGGCACGAATATTGAGAATTATCTCTCTACAACTCTTTATATTTCCAATCATGAAAATTGCATACAAAATAGATGTATATGGAGTAGAAAATCTGGATAAAGTGAAAGGCCCATCTTTACTAATAGCAAACCATGTTTTGCATATGGATAATTCAATTTATGTAAAGGCTCTGCCCAATCAAATCAGAAATAAATTGGCTATAGCTGCAGGGGCACATATGTACAACAACAATTTCAAAGGCTTTCTCATCACTTTACTAGGAAACGCTTTCCCGTTTGCGACTGGGAAAGCGGAGAAAGAGCACAATAAAGGTAATGTGAGATCAAGCTTGGAAAATATGGGAAATATAATGGATAAAGGTTGGTCAATACTTATATACCCTGAAGGTGAACTCACCGTCGGAGGACCAACTAAACCATTTCTAAATGGCACAGGGCTAATGGCAATAGCAGGAAACTTGCCTGTAATACCCATGCGAATAAACATTGAAAGCTTCGGGAACCCAGCTTATATACCAATTTTCAGACGAGGTCACGTATCTGTAAAATTCGGAGACCCCATCATGCCTCCTTGGGATAACAATCCAGACAAGGCAACTGAGATTATGGAAGAAAGCGTGGCTAAATTATCAAGGTAATAGAAACCTAAGTCGTATTTGGGAGTAATCAGACCGTGTCTGTATCCGTAATTATTGTCCTTATATTAAGACTATCCATACCTCTGCTGATATTTAAAAATCGCATCGCCGGTGCAATAGCCTCAATGGTAATTGATATGCTAGATGTAGTACTAGTAGACGCCCTACAAGCAATGCCCCTATTTAACGAGGATCAAGAGGGATTCGGAGATAATTACCAACGCTTCGATAAATGGCTTGATATGTACTACTTGACTATTGAAGCCTATATAACCTTTAGTTGGCGAAACAAACTCGCACGAAACGCGGCCATAGCTCTCTTTATATTTAGATTTCTCGGAATAGGAATCTTTGAAATCACTGGGGAGGAGTTCAGAAAACTCATCTTCTTCTTTCCCAATTTATTCGAAAATTTCTTTTTATATTACATAATATGCGACAGATTTTGGCCTAGGCTTATTCCGAAAAAACCATCCAGCCTTCTTTTGGTATTAGTGTTACTTTACATACCCAAATTTTTCCAAGAATATATCCTTCACTATTCAGAGATAAAACCTTGGCAATGGATTAGATCAAATATCCTGTTAACAAGAATGTTTTTTAATCAATGATACTAAGGCTTCAATAATACAAGACACGTTCATCAGGAGAGTTATTAATAATGGCCACAAAAATATCAACCGTCGTAGGCGACGGAACTCAAGGTTACTCCGGGGACGGAGGGCCCTCCTTAAAATCTCAGATGGACAACCCGTTTCATGTAGAAATCGACCCTTCGGGAAGGTTTTTGTATTTTGCGGATTGTTTCAATTTCAGGATCCGCAAGGCTGACCTAATATCTGGAATGGTGACAAATTTTGCTGGCACTGGTATCCAAGGACACACCGGAGACGGGGGACCTGCTACAGAAGCTGATATTGACGAGATTTATGCCATACAAGTGGATCAAAATAATGATGTTTATATCTGTCAACGATTTAACCCAAGTATACGGAAAATAGACGGTAAAACCGGAATAATATCTACGGTTGCCGGTACAACATCACCGGGTTCTGGTAAAGATGGTATCCAAGGAAATTCATCTGAAATGATTGAACCAAACGACTGCATTCTTGACGGAAAAGGTGGATTATTGATAGCTGATGTTCAGGATCAAAAGGTAAGACGATTAGACCTTAAAACCGGAGTAATAGATACCTTCGCCGGAACCGGAAAAAAAGAACATACTGGAGATGGTGGTCAAGTAACTGAAGCAGGAATATTTGAAGCGAGGGCTGTTTGTGTTGACGGAAAAGGTAATACCTATATATGTGAACGAGCAGGTAACACCATAAGGCGCGTTGACAATAACGGAGTCATAACAACAATTGCTGGCACAGGCGAAACAGGTTATGAAGGAGATGGCGGCCCAGCTTCAGAAGCATTATTAAATGGACCCAAGGCTATCCGATGTGACCTGGATGGGAACATCCTAATAGTAGACACGGAAAACCATTCGATTCGATTAGTCGACACATCAACAAATGTGATTTCCACTGTAGCCGGAGGTACAGAAGGTCCACATGGTGACGACGGCCCTGCCACAGAGGCCGGAATGGCGAGACCTCATGGCGTAGTTGCTGGATTTAATGGGGAGTTTTACGTGGCGGATAGCGAAAACCATCGAGTTCGTGTTATCCAATAGAATCAAACTATCTATTATCATCCAAAACCGTCAAGGAGTAACGATGGCTAATTTACCTTATGGCATGCATTGGATGCTTGCTACTCCTTTTTCCAAAAATGAGGAAATTGACTTCGAGTCTTTAAATAAAATTATTGAACAAGCGAAATCTTCTTGTTGCGCCGGGGTTGTAGGTCTTGGTGTTATGGGGGAAGCTTCTAAACTTACGGACAGAGAAAGGGATAAAGTAGCAGAGAAAATAATTTCAGTAGCCAGGGAATTACCAGTGACCCTGGGAACAACAGGGGACGGTACAAAAACTGTAGTAGATAGGAGTCGATTTGCAGAGAACATAGGTGCTTCTGCAGTTATGATTTCAGCTCCTTCAATGCTAAAACCTAACCTAAACGCTCTATTCGATCATTTTTATAACGTCGCAAAATCCATAAATATTCCCATCGTGATGCAAGATTACCCTCAGACTTCTGGGGTGCATATGCCTATTGACTTTATAGTCAAAGTTGCAAAAGAAATACCTCAAGTTAGATATTTAAAATTGGAAGACCCACCCACTCCAACTAAAATCAGTGCTATAAAAGATCAAATAGGAGATCAAATTGGCATATTTGGTGGCCTAGGGGGAGTGTTTTTACTCGATGAACTCCGAAGAGGATCGATGGGAGCAATGACAGGATTTGCCTATCCAGAAATATTAGTCAAGATCTGCGACCTGATCAAAATTAACAAAATTGATGACGCGGAAGAAATATTCTATAAGTACTTACCTCTCATCCAATATGAACAGCAGGACGGGATAGGATTAGCTATACGTAAGGCTGGGTTGATGCATCGCGGATTTATAAAATCAGATTTGACACGGTCACCAGGCCCCAAAATTGCCAAAGAAAATAAGAAAGAATTATTAAAGATTATTAAAAAGGTAGGGCTACAATAGAGGAAACAGGAAAATAAATTACCACACTGTTATTCAACAGATTTGATCGGATTCACTGTTACCCTATTCATAGGAACACTCCCCGTATTTCGAAATTGATGTTCGACATTTTCAGGTACATGGACACAATCACCTTGCCTGACAGGGTATTCTTCCCCTCCAAAATACAATAGTCCCGAACCTTCTGTAATGAAGGCCTGATGCTCCCACGGGTGGGTATGTAAAGGACTTGACTCACCAGGCGCATGCTCTACAAATAGCATCACATAATTCGGAACCCCATCTTCTTTTCCAAGAATAGGATTTTTACTATCTCTATAATTTTTAATAATAGGTTTCATGTACTCACCATAGTAATAACAACATTTCAAAAAATTTTCAGCTGATCGCCAAAAAATTATCTTCTGTAATATATTCTTTTGAATGCATCGGCCTGAGGCATGCCATGACCTTTTCCTCTTTCTGCCCTCCATTCAATCATTCTATCGAATACTTCTTGATATGATTGGCCACCCATTTGGGACACATGAGATGTGAGAGCCTTTACTGAGGTTTCCATATGATCACTTATGTCTACGTATAAATCAGGCTCAGGATGACCCATTATCCATGCTTCAGCAACTTTATGAGGCTCAAAACCTTCCTCTATCAATTCTGGAAAAGTCATATGGTCTCTTGCGGTAGGAAAAATAGCAGCTAGCGTATTTTCTCCGGCCGCTATATGATCAGGATGACCTGACCCATACCCTCCATCCAATATTCTCATGGGGTATTGGCAAATTACCACGTCTGGCTTTTGTCTTCGTATTTCTCTAGCTATATCTTTTCGAACATCCAAACTTGGGGTCAGATAACTGTCAGGATACCCTAGGAAAGTAACATTTGACAGGCCTAAAGCAATACCTGCGTCTTGTTGTTCCTTTTTTCTTATTTGAGCCAATTTCTCCTCTGTCATGCCTGGCTCACTACTGCCTTTACTACCATCGGTGCAAAGTACGTATGCCATATCCCAACCTTCTGCAACCAACCTTGCCACTGTTCCAGAACAACCGTACTCAGCATCATCAGCATGAGCTACAACTACTAATCCTCTCTTAAAATCATCTGGCCAATCAGTTGAATGTGCCAATTCTTTCTCCTTTTGCTGTGTATATATACATTAACAATCTACCCATATTTTTAAAATTTTTCAGATTTAGAATAAGCTTTTTTTATGGTAATTTAATAAGCATCAAATTAGAGATGACCTATCAATCCAACGGACATCACAGAATCGGTTGCAGATTGTATTATTTCCATAACAGGCTGAGGCCATATTCCACCAATCACCATTACAATTAACAGAATACATAAGATAACTTTACCGAAAAGTGGCACAGGTATATGAGATTCATTTTCTGCCTCTTCAATGTATATCTGCCTAGCAACCATTAAATAGTAATAAAGCGATATTAGACTAGCCACTATGCCCACTCCCACCAACCAAAGCAATCCTTGAAGACCAACAGCATTAAAGAGATAAAACTTACTAGTAAAACCTGCAAATACAGGAAGACCTGCTAGAGAAAATAGTGCACTTACAAGAACAAGGGCGACCAATGGCTGTCTAGTGCTCAGACCGGCGAGACTTTTAATATCATCTCTGCCAGTATGATTATGTACAAAGATAATCGACATAAATGCTGCAAGATTTGTCACGGCATAGGCAGTTACGTGAAATATTATTCCGTTAGATACTAAATGAGATGAACTTACAGAGCTAGATCCATCATCCCCAAATTGAACAAACGCGGCCACTCCCATCAACAAATATCCTACGTGTGCAATACTCGAATATGCTAATAAACGTCTAAGATTCGATTGAACGAGTGCTAAAAGATTTCCGATAACCATGGTCGCAACTGATATCAAAACTACTATCAATTGCCAGTCGGTTCCTCCCGGAGCCGGAATGAACCCGAACATAAAAAATCTCACTACCAGAGCCACAACCGCAATCTTTGATCCCACAGACAACCACGCAGTTATTGGAACAGGAGATCCTTCATAGACATCGGGGGCCCACATATGAAAAGGTACAGCTGCTAATTTAAAAAGAAGGCCTGTAAGAATTAATACAAAGCCCAATATCAAACCAGGTGACATTTCAGAAAGACCTGAAAGAGCCTCTGCAATTTCTATAAATTTAGTTGTCCCTAATAAACCATATATATGACTTATACCATATAAAATGATTGCCGATGAAAATGCCCCTAATAAAATGTACTTTGTGCCAGCCTCGTTTGACTTGGGATTGTATCTATCAAAAGCGACCAATACATACAAACCGAAACTAAGCAGTTCCAAACTTATATAAGCAGTTAAAAGTTCAGATGAAGATGATAGTAGCATGGCCCCAACAAGGGTAAAAATTAGGATACCGTAAAATTCACCAATATTTTCTAGCCTATTTTTTACATAATCCCTTGACATCAAAACTATAAAAACTGCCACCAATACCAAAAGTAGTCGGAAATATTTGGTAAACTCATCGAAAACCAGTGCACCGTTATACAGATCCCCGGAACTATCTACTAGAACGATCACACCGGTGATAATCAACAAGCCGAAGAAAGCTATCCAGGGCAGAATACCTCTATGCCTGTCCTGAATAAATAAGTCTACAGCAAGTAAAATAAAAGCTAAGCCAGTAACTAAAAACTCTGGTGTCAACAACCAAAAGTTATTCATCCAGCACCTGGTATCGCCGCTAGTAATGGTGATACTCCGCTCTCGATAACTTCAATGTATGGAAATGGCCATAGACCTATCGATAGAATTACAATTACGAGAACACCTGCAGCAAATTTTTCTCGCATATTTGCATCGGTCTGGTCAACCCACCGATCCCCAATAGGACCAAAAAACACCTTCGCAATCAACCGCAGAATGTAGACTGCTGTAATTGCAGCACCCAGAACTGCCAATGAACCAAGAAGTATCCCCCAGCCACCATAGCTTTGAAAAATACCAATAAAAACCAACAATTCTGCCACAAATCCACTCAACCCAGGTAGACCCAAAGAAGTTAAGCCAGCTAGAACAAACAATGAACCTACAACCCCCATACGCTTGGCCATCCCCTCAAGAACAATAGAATCTCTTGTGTGTGTTCTCTCATAAATCATTCCAACAACCGCAAAAAATAGAGCAGTCATGACACCATGAGAGAACATTTGGAGAACCGCTCCATTCATACCAAAGGTATTGAGTGTGCCTATTCCCATTAACACATAACCCATATGACTTACTGAGGAATAACCTATGACATATTTCAGATCAGTTTGTCCCATTGCAGATATAGCCCCATAAATCACATTCACAGCACCTAGTGCTATCAACAAAGGCATCCACATTTGAGCCCCTTCAGGCATTAACATAATACCCAATCTGATGATGCCAAATGCCCCCAACTTCATCAATACTCCGGCGTGCACCATACTAACCGCGGTAGGTGCTGCAACGTGCCCGTCGGGAGACCAAGTATGAAAAGGCCACAGGCCTGCCAAAATACCAAAACCGATCATCATCATAGGAAAAAACAGTTTTTGGAAATCTGAAGAAAACCTGTCGTCTACGACTTTTTGAATCTCCAATATGTCAAACGTTCCTATTCCCGCCTGTACATATATAGCAACTATAGATACCCAAATTAATACACTTCCAGCTACTAGAACAATCGTCAATTTCATAGCGCTGTACTCTTTAGATCTAGAGAAAGACGGAAAAACACTGCTGCTACCCCATTTACCTATAAGAAGGTACATAGGTAATACCGACAACTCGTAAAAGAAAAAGAAGAAGAACATATCAAAACTTACGAATACGCCAAAAACGCCGGAAAGCAACAAGAAATACAGTATGAAGAAATCTTTTGCGGAATTTTGTAGATTCCACGAAACCACAGTTCCGGTAAACATGACGATTCCAGTAAGAAGGACCATAGCAACCGATATCCCGTCCACACCTAGGGAGAATGTTATAGCCCTTGCGCCTTCTCCCCAAGTTCCAGGAATTGCAAGCCAATTATATGACTCGGCAAATTGAATGCCCCCTTCAGACTTATCAAAACCCAGAAAGACTCCAATCGATATCACAAGAGCTAGAGTAGAAAAAGAAAGAGCAGTCCACTTAATGACTCTATCAAGTTTACCCGGTATCAACATAAGTAATACCGCGCCTATTGCAGGTAAAATAACAAGAAATGTTAAAACTGGAATGTTCATACCACCACCTAGACCACCCACCATATGATTGCCACAATGAACAATCCGAAAATCATAGCGGTTCCGTAGCTATAGAAATACCCCGTATGAATCACCCTGGCTTTAATTGCAGATAACCAGACAGATATTCCAATCCCATCCACCCCAGTGTCATTAACCACAATCCGATCAAATACAGCTACGAATCTTCCAGTAGATAGAACTAATTTATCAATGATAAATTGATAAAACTCATCTACGTAATATTTATTTTCGACGACCTTATGAAAGGGCGCTATGAAACGATCAACTTTCACATTCGTCCAATTTGGTGGACCATACTTTAAATAGCCAACAACTATACCCAATGTAGCAATAACCAAAGAAATTACTGACAATCCCAAACTAATATGAAAATGATGTGAGGGATCTAGGAAAGTACCAAATCCTTCAAATTCGAGTATTGGAATAGCCATGATTCCGAATCCTACGGAAAGAATACTAAGCACGATTAAAGGGACAGTCATTAAACGTTCTGACTCGTGAGAATACTGAGAAACACTAGTCTTAAATTCCCCCCCAAATATCCTAAATACCAATCTCGTCATGTATAAAGAACTAAGAAATACCCCTATCAAAGTTAGGCATACAAATACGGGGCCTAACCCCTCAGATATTGATATCAAAATTTCATCCTTACTAAAAAAACCTGCTAATGGAAAGATACCTGCCAATGAAAAGGCCCCCAGTGTAAAAGTGGCCGCAGTAATCGGCATCGTCTTCCTTAATCCTCCCATCTTTTGAAAATCCGTTTCATCATGCATGGAATGCATGACACTACCTGCTCCCAAAAATAATAGTGCTTTAGAAAATCCATGTACCACTAAATGAAACATTGCAGCAGCCAAACCCAAAGCGCCTAAAGATATCATCATCAACCCAAGATGGCTGATCGTGGAATAAGCTAAAACTCGTTTTATATCTGTGGCAACCAGCGCGATAGTGGCACCAAATATAAAGGTGACCAATCCTATGGTAGAAATGGTAAGTAGCACATTGGGAGCCATTTCAAAAAGAGGAAGTAATCGTGCGACTAAATACACGCCTGCTACTACCATAGTTGCGGCGTGAATCAAGGCAGATACAGGTGTCGGCCCCTCCATGGCATCAGGCAACCAAACATGTAATGGAAATTGTGCCGATTTGCCTGCCGCTCCAAGAAATATCAAAAGACTAGCAGAAACCAAAACAGCATCTGAAATGCCATTACTTTGAGCAGCATGAATAATTGACGTTATGTGAAAAGTTCCTGTCGCCTTAAACAACAATATGATTCCTATTAGAAGTCCGACATCTCCAATCCTGGTGGTGATGAAAGCTTTTTTAGCAGCCTCTGCAGCAGATCTTTTCTCAAACCAAAAACCTATAAGTAAATATGATCCCAGCCCAACCAACTCCCACGCGAAGTACAAAAGCAATAGATTGTCCGCTAACACGAGAGTGAGCATCGCGGCGGCAAATAATGAATGAACCGTGAAGTACCATCCGATCCTGTTATCACCCCTCATATAGCCCAGTGAATAAATTTGGACCATCAGCGAGACGAAAGTAACAAGACCAAGCATAACTATAGATATTCTATCTACCAAAAATCCCCAATTAATTTCCCAAATTCCAAGTGAGATCCAAACTATTTCAAAGTTTCTAGGAACTAAATTATTTGAAATAAAATCTAAAAACACACCCCAAAAGACACTAAATGCGATAAAAATGCCTATTATGGCCAAAAATGAACCTTTACCCGGCAAAAACCTTGACGAAACAAGCATAAGTACAAAAGTAACAACGCATATTGACGGAATTAACCAAGCCATATTTGCATCAATCGACATTAACAGGTCCAACCAATTTAACCCTTAAGTAAGTCGATTTCATCGACATTAACAGTATTTTTATTTCTATAGAGACGTAAAATAATTGCGATAGCTAAAGCTAATTCCGCAGCGGCAATCGTTATCACAAACACGACAATGACATGACCAAAAGCCCGATGAAAATCATCAAACCCTCCTAAAACTGCGTAGCCTATAACATTTATATTCACGGCATTTAACATTAACTCTATTGACATAAGAATGAGTACAGCGCTTCTTCTAGCCAAAACCCCGTAAAGACCCAAACAAAACAACGCGGCAGAAAGAACTTGAAAATGAGCCAATTCAATCATGACGATGACTCCCTATCATGTTCAGAATCAGAATCATTTCTTTTAACAAGTACCACAGCTCCTATAAGTGCAATCAGTAGGACAATTGAAGCCACTTCAAACGGAACAGCCCAGTGAGTAAAAAGATGTTCTCCAAGTTCTTTTATTGACACTCCTTCCCTATGCGAGGTCTGTACTGAAGTAGACAATGTGAAAATCACTAACATTAGAAATAATGCAATTGAAGCAATAGCTGACAAATACCAACGATTGTTCTGAGACAATTTCCTAAAGTCCTCTATCCGTGTCAACATAAGAGCGAACAGTACAACAATGACCACTGCTCCCCCATAGATGAGGATCTGAACAATTGCTAGAAATTCAGCGAAGGCTAACAAAAAAATACCTGCGGTGCCCAACATAGCAACCAGCAATGCAAAAGCTGCATAAACTATGTTCCTAGCCGTTACCACTAAAATCCCACCTCCAATCACAAGAATGGATGCCAAGTAAAAGAAAGCAAGAGAACCTGTCATTTATTCTCCTTCCCTCTATTAAACTTTTCAACGGAACCCTCATTAGGTTCTGAGTTTTCAACGGTCACTTTATTTGCCGTTTTTACAGGACCTTCCTTTGGTGGCTTCGGAACGCCACTGTTTTTCTCAGGCTGTTTTGGTTTCCAATCAACTTTGGATTGATATTGTGTTCCCATCGTTAACAGAGAAGATAAATCTACCCGATTACCATTACGTTGATATTTGCCCAATTCATGCTCATGAGACATTTCTATTGCATCGAAATTACAAACATCCACACATATGCCGCAGAGGATGCATCTACTCAAATTTATTTCAAACTCATCGATGATTTTTCTTCTACGACTTTTACCTTGAGTAAAAAAATCATTATCTTTCATTTGAGCCTTCATACATTGAGTAGGACACTCTCTTATACAAACCATACAACCGGTGCAATAAGGCTCTTGTATTTCTGTATCCCACATCAATGCAGGAAACCCCATATATCTAGGATCAAGTTTGAAGCGCTTTTCAGGCGTGGGATATTCCGCAGTCACCGGTTTTCTTAAAGTTGACTTTAATGTCACAAGTAACCCTTCTATAAACCCAACAAATATATTTTTTTTATCAAGTCTTGGTTTATTCAAAAGGAACTCCATCAGCAGAGGTCACGGCTTGGTTTGCATATGGATCTAACGATTTTAGATCGTTCCCTTGAATGATATGAACGGTATGGCGTTCCATGTTGGTACCGGGATTTTTTCTGATAACTGCAAAAGTTGCAGCAAGTAACCCGAAAGAAATTAAACTCAAAACCCATAGTGGAAACCCATAAAACAATACTACGGCAGTAAAAATAATGTTTAAGAAAGAAAGTGGCACTAGCAACTTCCATCCAAAAGACATTAGTTGGTCTATCCTGAGCCTGGGATAAGTCCCTCGAATCCAAAAAATCACCCAGATCACTACAGACGTTTTTACTAATAGCCATATTATTGACAAGATGCTATGAGGCAGTCCTTCTAGAGGCATTACAGGCCAAGCCCAGCCACCAAAAAAAAGCAAAACAGTTAGAACTGCGACCATGAAAGTATTCATATATTCAGCCAAGAAAAAAACAGACCAGTGAGCCCCACTATATTCAACAAAGGGACCCCCGACAACCTCAGACTCAGCATGATGAATATCAAAAGGTGTTCTACCCAACTCGGCCAATCCGGCGGTTAAAAATATGAATAACCCTAAAGGTTGTAGCAACCCAAAGGGAATTGAACCTTGCTCACTTACAACAACTAGGAGATTTAGAGATTGAGATAACATCACAACTCCAATTATCGCCATTATGAAAGGTATTTCATAACTTACCAACTGGCCAGCAGCTCGCAATCCTCCCATGATGGCCCACTTGTTTGCGGATCCCCAGCCAGCCATTACAAGGCCCATCACCGAGAGAACTGACACAGCCGTCAAATAAAAAAGTCCCATGTCCAAATTCTGTACTACTACATCTCTGGCTACAGGAATAGTGACCCACATCAAAAATGCAGGTACAAAAACTGCAATAGGAGCAACCCAATACACTCCCTTATCTGCCCAAGATGGCAATATGTCTTCTTTGGTTAATAATTTAAGGGCGTCGGCAAGAGGTTGAAGTATTCCTTTGTATCCAACTCTAGTTGGACCCAACCGTTGTTGTATCCGCGCCAACGCTTTTCTCTCTGCGTAGGTCAATACTAAAACGACAAAAGATATGGCACCTAACAGCGCCGAGGCCTTAATCAACAGGGTGAAAAAATCAAAAATCGTCACCGATCAACTTCCCCCATTATGACATCTATAGATCCTAAAATTAGAACAGCATCGGCTAGATATGCAGATTTGAGCATATGGTTTAATGCTTGAAGATTAGCAAATGAAGGAGCTCTAACCTTAACCCTGTACGGAGTATCTGTACCGTCACTTACTAAAAAGACTGCTAAATCACCCCTAGGAGATTCAGTTCTAACAAATACCTCACCTTTCGGGGGGCGAATAATTCTTCTAACATTAGCCGATATATCACCTTCTGGTAGATCTTTCATAGCCTGGTCTATTATTCTCAAAGACTCCCGCATCTCCTCCACACGAACGTAAAACCTATCCCAACAGTCTCCTTCCGTCCCTATGGGTATACCAAAATCAAACCGATCGTAAATTGAATATGTATCAGTAATCCTAATATCTTCAGACACACCGGAGGCTCTAAGAGCAGGACCAGTCACTCCATAGTCGACAGCATCGCGACCTGACAATTTACCGACACCTTTTGTTCTAGCTAGAAACATCTCATTTTGAGATAAAAGCTCGTCGCATTCGTCAATACCCAACTTTAATTGGTCAGTCAGTCGTAAAACCCGATCCTTAAAATCTGGAGGAACATCTTCTTTTAGGCCACCTATCCTTATGTAATTATGCATAAGGCGAGCTCCAGTAACACTCTCAAATAATTCTTGAACTCGTTCTCTTTCTCTAAAAGCGTAGAGCATGGGTGTCATGGCGCCGGCATCTAAACCATAGACTCCATAGAAAAGAAGATGACTAGCAATACGGTTTAATTCACATAAAATAACTCTAATGTATTCAGCTCGTTCAGGTACCTCAATCTCCATTATCTTTTCTGAAGCCAAGCAAAAAGCAAGTTCATTGTTTAGATTTCCTACATAGTCCAACCTGTCAAAAAGAGTTATTACTTGATTGTAGTGTTCACTTTCACATATTTTTTCTGAGCCTCTGTGGAGATAGCCTATATGCGGCTCAGATTTCACAATCCTTTCCCCATCAATCCAAAGAACAAGACGAAACACTCCATGTGTACTTGGGTGTTGAGGACCCATATTGATCATAAGATCGATGGCGTCTGGGTTTTGATTTATTTGCTCGTGAACCTGCATCCTTTAAAATTCCTTCAAACTAACTGGAACTACCACTCCTGATAATCATGAAAAGGAAAACTTTTCCTCCCTGGATAACCATCAAATCCTTCGTAAAGCAACAATGGCGATAGATCCGGATGTCTCTCGAATACTATCCCAAACAAATCATGTCCTTCTCGTTCAAACCAATCAGACGCCCTCCAAACTCCTATTACAGATGGAACTACAGGTTGACTTGCCGAAACAGACACTTTTAAAGCCAATTTATTACGATTGATCAGTGATACCAGATGGTAAACAACCTCGAATCTGTCTTCATTTTCCTCATAATCCACGACTGTGACTGAGCAGAGATAATCAAACTTGTACGAATCATCCGTTTTAAGAAAAGTACAAATCTGCACGAGATTCATAACTGGGACAGTGACTGTAACCATGTCTATTTCTGCCGTAATTGATATTGGAAAACTAGGCTCTAAGTCCTTCTGTAAAGCTTTAGACAAAGCTTCACTATTTTCATCCAATTTTACCGTTGCTATAGGTACTTCATGCTGCCTACCCGGATTTGAATTTCGCCTCTGCACCATTAGATAAAGTCTCGACTAAGCCTTATATGAATCCGAATCTAATTCATTAACTATAGCTTTATTAACTTGGGAAGAACGTGGCTGGCGAGAATCCAATTGTATTTTTTCCTGTAACTGAAGAATGCCATACATTAGAGCTTCTGGCCGAGGCGGACAACCCGGTATGTAAACATCCACCGGAATTAGATGATCTACACCCATCACCACCGAGTAGGATTTATAATAAGGACCACCATTAGTAGCACAACTCCCCATGGCGATCACCCATTTTGGGTCTGGCATTTGTTCGTAAAGTAGCTTTATTGGGTCAGCCATCTTTTTTACAACCGTACCTGCAACAATCATTACGTCAGCTTGTCGAGGAGATGGCCAAGTCACAACACCAAACCTATCTAGGTCATGATGAGACATATGTGTACTAATCATCTCTATCGCGCAACAAGCCAAACCAAATGAAAGTGTCCAAAGAGAAGACTTCCGTGCAAGCGAAAATAGCTCATCTGATTTTGCTGTCAGTGCATTTGGAAGAACCCTATTAAAGACACTTTCCGCCGGATTATTTCCACTTCCCGCTTGATATCCTTCTCCAAGACCAAAATCTTCTTCAGGTCTCCGACCCTGAAGACTTTCTCTGGGTATAAATTGACCATACTTCCCTGAATCATCACCTATCGCCATTGCAGTACACCTTTTCGCCATCCATATGCAACACCAAAAAATAATATCGCAATAAAAATCAACATTTCATAAAACACCGCTGGGGTAGCTTCTAGAAAAACAAGTGCCCACGGGAATAAAAAGACCGCCTCTACATCAAAAACAATGAAAAGTATCGCGAAGACGTAATACCTGATCTGGATTTGAGACCAGTTGAATGGAGAGGCAGGAATTCCGCACTCGTACGGCGTGTCTTTAATTTCCGACGGTCTCCTTGGCGCCAAAAGTCTCGACGCCGCAAACATCGTCAATATTGCCACCAAGCCGACTACAGCCACTAATATGACAGCAATCCAGTTAATCTCATTAATCATTTAACTATGACCCAACCAACGACCAAGTTTGTGGTTATTTAGGCACAAAACAACCCTATGATTCTAACATATGAGAGCTTATATGACTCACCTTCATAAAACACTTATTTTACGGTCTTAAGTGTAGAAGTATATTTATAAAATATGCTATGATGGCTGGACAATTTAAAAATTCGTCCCGAGTGGCAGGTTAGGCCTCAGTCCTTTGATCCTGCCCGGCAACCTTAACTCTCAAGGTGCCTCTGGGGAAAAAGACGAGGTTCCAGACGGAACAAAGGGTGCGGGCTCTCCGTACTCCGGAGGGCTTTTTTTATGGCCCCTCTTCAATTAACAGGGACGACTGAAAAGGAGTTCCGATGAACAGAGCCCATAGTGAATCCGGATACGTATCCAAAAACCCGCCCAATAATTCTTCGAATACCCTAAGCAACCTCAATGAAGCTTTGACAGAAATCGCACGGAGAAAAGGATCAATAAAAATTGAGTGGGCTGATGAGCTAAGAAATATGTACGGTAATAAATGGCTATCAGATTGTGCTGATAAATTGGACCCGAATCTTTTGACAGAGACCAAAGACCAAAGTTTTTTACCCTGATATTAATGTAGATAAATTTGATTCATTTAATACGTCATAAATCTTAGCGACGAAGGTGCAGAAATTGCCGAGTTTCCTAATCTGACGTTTTTTCATTCATGAAATATAATACTTGTTTTTTATTTATTGAATTAGTACACTTTTAGTCTCAATTATTTTACACATCATATCCTTGAGGCTACAGAAATACTCTTTGAAAATTAAACAATATCCCAAGGCATTAGTTGAAGGAATATTTAGAAAACTAAAGAAGAAAATAGACACTAATAATTTCATATTAAGTAAACCTAATTCACAAGAAACTTCAAGTAAAAAGCACATTCATTCCAAGCTTAGTGTTATCAAGCCTCTCCCGGTTCCTAAAAAAATCCACATTTTTGATAATTTCAAATCCATTAGCTACCGATACCTATGGATATCAACAGTAATATTCAGCGGAGCTTTTTGGCTTCAACAAGTGGTGATTGGTTGGCTTGCTTACGAAGTGACAAATTCCGCTTCGATAACAACTATTATCATGGGACTCGATGCCCTACCAATATTGCTAGGAGGACCATTAGGGGGTGCAATCAGCGACAAATTCGACAAGAGGCATTTACTCACATTTATATATTCATACCAAGCTGTTTTGATGATAATTTTCTCAATAATTATCATCACCGATCAAAACAATACTTGGACCATCATGGGTTTTGTATTGTTGATGGGATTAGCTTGGACCATACATGATCCAGCACGTATGTCGTTAATATCGTCAATAGTGCCAAAAGAAAATCTCATAAATGCGTTTGCGCTCAATTCAATGGCGTTTAGTCTAATGAGACTGATTATTCCGGCAGTTGGCGGAATAATGATTGCAACTATTAGCATTTGGCCTATTCTAATTATTGAAGCAAGTCTCATGATACTTGCTGGTATTGTTGTTCAATTAATAGCAATTTCAGACAGTGATGACAAAAGAATCTCCAGGCAAAATCCGTCACTGGGGAATATCTTTCCTGAAATGAGGTCAGGGATTCACTTTGTAATTACCCGCCCAACTGTCATTGGGTTCATGTTCCTGACATTTTTAATGGTGCTTTTAGTTGTTCCATTTTTCAGTGCATTGATTCCAGTATACTCAGCGACCATATATAACGTGGGTGCTAAAGGACTTGGTCTTCTACTTTCAGCAGCAGGTTTAGGATCTCTACTCGGGACAATGATGTTAGCCTCATGCGGACAGCTAAAAAGACCAGGAATCATATCATTCAATGTACTCATCATAATTGCTATTCTGATGATAGCCATATCTTTGAACACACATTACGAATTTGCTCTTTTACTAACCATGTTAATTTCTGGGGCTATGATGACTTTTTTCTCCGTCGTAGGAGCAACCGTTCAAAGCATTTTACCTGAGCACATGAGAGGTAAAGTAACTGGTATCTACATGATGTGCTGGGGTCTAATCCCATTTGGATCCATGGCATCAGGATTCATAGCAAATGGCATAGGAGCAGACCTTGCAACGAGAATAGGAGCACTATTCCTTACAGTGGGCATAACTATTTCATTTTTTATTTTCAGAAACGTATGGAATTTTAGAATGACATCCAGTGATGAATCGATAGAAAAAAATCGAAATACAGTCCCAAACATTCCAGACTTATTGGAAGAACCTTCTACTAGCTAGTAATTAACTACCAGAATCCTCATAATCCTGTAGTATGTGTGTTGAATAACCCTCTGAATTCTGCAGGTGAACGATGAGCACGTCTACAAAAATAAATTTTACGAAGTCTGAGGCAGTGTCCAACAAAGGCATGGTCGCAACAAAAGACAGATTGGCTACACAGGCTGGACTTGAAATACTCAAAACTGGTGGCAACGCAATTGATGCTGCTGTAGCCGCATGCTTAGCTGTTGGTGTCGTGGAACCAGAGTCAAGCGGTATAGGGGGTGGTGGATATATGGTATTTCAAATAGGAGATAAAGGAGGAGTCTTTGGATTTCCTATGAAAGGCCCGATTGAGGCCAGGCCCGACATGTACAAACTCACAGGTGAACCATCTGTTGGCAGCTTCGGTTGGCCAGGAGTATCAGATGATGAAAACATACACGGTTTTAAATCAATAGCAGTACCAGGATGTGTAGCAGGACTTGTGGAAGCTCATGAAAGGTTCGGGAAGCTTCCCCTAAAAGAAGTTGTTGAACCAGCGGTCCAAATCGCCAGAAAAGGCTATTCTCCCGAGTGGTACACATTATACAAAATGGCAGGGCTAACTCAGATGCTCCTTCGTTATGAAGAGCTTGGAAAAATATTTATGCCTGAAGGGTCTCTACCGGTTGGTGGAATAGATGGTCCATACATATTGAGACAACCTGAATTAGCTAGCTCCCTTGAATCTATCGGAAAATTTGGCGCAGACGCCTTTTATCGCGGAGAAATAACGGAGTTAATGGTTAAAGATATCAGGAATAATGGCGGAATACTATCCAAAGAAGACTTCGATTCATATAAACCATTTTATTGGGAAAACGCTTTAGAATTTAAATACAGAGGAAAAACAATCAGAGTGCCACCATTTGCATGCGCAGGCACGACGACCGCAATGACCTTAAAGCTCTTAGACAGATTTAATCTCACATCGCTTGGTCACAATTCTACAGAAACATTGCACAATTATATCAGTGCAGCCCGAATGGCATATGCAGATAGATTTGAATATATGGCAGATCCTAACTTTGCGGATGTGCCATGGACAGGTCTCGTATCAGATGAATATGCAGCTAGACGAAGCTCACAAATAGGAGAAACCGCAACCCTAAATTATGAAGCTGGTAACCCGTGGATTGAAGAAGGAAGAGATCCGAAATTTACTATGACAGGAAGCAATCCTTCCCCGGATAATGGAACGACTCACCTATGCGTAATAGATGGACAAGGAAACGCTGTCTCAATAACTAACACTATCATGTCTGGTTTTGGATCCGGAATCGTGCCACAGGGTACAGGCATCGTGATGAATAACGGAATGATGTGGTATGACCCTGTTCCAGGACGAGTCAACTCCGTCGCACCTGGAAAATATCCTTTAAACAACATGACACCCGCACTTGTTTTGGGTCCCGATGGGGTTGAAATTGCTGTAGGTGCCTCAGGAGGGAGAAGAATAACTAACTGCGTGAGCTCATTATTAATAAAAATGATTGATTTCAACATGAATCCTCAAGAAGCGATAGATTCTCCGCGAATTGACTGCAGCTCTTCGACAACCGACGTACCACCCGAATTGGATAAAAAAGTGGTAGAAAATCTGAGGGCAAAAGGTCACGAAATTAGGATCCTAGATGAAGGTTTTTGGCAAACAGGAAGCTCAAAATTTGCCAGCCCGGCCGCCATTTTAAAGAAGAATGGCCTTTTCTATGGCGGAGTAGACACTTTTCATACGGCGAATGCAGAAGGTTTGTAATACAGAAGCAGAACTATACTAACTCTTGGAAAGTAATTGCTCTACATTAACGTAATCACTGACTAATTTTTTTGCCTTTGATAATTTATCCGGGTGATCAAATTCAGCAAGCTGTTGCAGCTTAGATATATTTTCCATCGTGTCTAGAGTGTCAGATTGTACAATCATGATAGACACACCTTCTTCCACCGCCTCATATTTAATGTATTCAATGGGCTCCATCCCATTCGTCATGATGAAGCACTCCATATCTGTATTTAAAGCAGACATCTGGACATCAGGCCTATCACCACGAACCACTACAGCCTTTTTGTCCCTCGTAGCAAAGGAGTATTCCCCCGGATCCATTCCAAATCCACCAACCATAAAATGTTCCACCAAAGACTCTGTGTTTTGTACTTCACCATACATTTGGCCTGACAAATTTTCACAAATTTGTGCCACTGATAGGCTTAAGAGGGTGCGATCCTCCGGTATTGTACCGAGCAGATATACATCGTAAGGGGAAAGATTTTGCTGCATAATATGCTCGGTTTGCATTTGGGCATATTTAGAGACCTGATTTAACACTACACCACACACAGAAGACCCAAATCTACTAGAGAAATCTGCATCGGATTCCATAGTTGATGGTATTGACACAATCAAAGCTTGCGCCTTAATTTCTTCTACAAATGAGACCTGCTCTTCTACAGGCATAGACGAAAGAGCTTCTACAATTACAAACTCGTGTTTACTTGACGATTCTTTTATTGAGGCAATCGCAGCATCCAGAGATTGTTCATTTTGCAGCGAATAATCCTTGTCAAGGAGCTTAGAAAGATTAAACCGGTCACCCTCTTCCAAAGTTCGGTTGTCTGAAAAAGGTTTCGCAATATCAACAACTTTCCCACTATCAATCAATAGTGAGGCCAAAGCAGCAGAAAGAGTAGTTTTACCAGAGTTTTGTTTCTGAGAGGTTATATATAAGACACCCATCCAACCTATTCCATAAATTCCGAATCAGACGAGACACATATTTACCATAGATTCGATCAAGGACGCGTTATTTTTTTACTCGGCGTCGCCTTCGAAGTCTACGCAGACTTCTCTGTTTATCCAAACGTTCTTGTTCTCCTTTGGATCTAAAGAATCTACGATTCCGAAGTTCCCTCAGGATTCCAGACCTCTGCATTGTTGTCTGAAATCGCTTCAGCAATGCCTCTGGGTCTTCGCCATCACGAAGAGTTACGAAAGCCAATCTGATTCTCCTACCGGCCCAGTATACAGACTGGATCCGGAAACTAAATTTAAACCCTCAACCAGGCATTCTTCTCATAATGAAAAGCCTACAAGGCAAGGACAAAGTATAACATAGCCGGCAGATTTCATACATAAAGAGTGTATTTCTACAGTTGCAGCAACAAGTGTTTTCCAACTAACATTTCAATCTGTTTTAATTTCAACTACTAACCATATTAATTGAGGGAGTCTCAAATGGCAGGTCCCAAATTCGAGTTTACTCAAGTCACCAAATTTGAACCTGAAACATTTGGTGAACCAGGAGACAGGACATTTCGAATAAATGTGGACAGCGCTAGCAGTTCCGCAAAAATATGGCTAGAAAAAGAACAATTGGCAGAACTTTGTCTGGCAATGGTTCAGATGGAAAAAGAAAATCAGAATCGTGCAAATAGCCCTAACGACAACCCATTAGGATCTGAAGCCGCTGGACTAACTAATCTCGACTTTAAAGCTAATCAGCTAGCATTCGGACACATACCAGAAACAAATTATTTTGTAGTAGATGCGCAAGATCCGGATGAAGATAGTCAAGATAACCCAACTTTACGTGTATGGGTAACTAGAGAAATGATTCAAGAGTTTTCAGGAAAGGGACTAGAGATAGTTTCCGCTGGTCGACAGATTTGCCAGTTATGCAACAGGCCCATGAACGTTGAAGGGCACTATTGTGAAAGAATGAATGGTCACTCCAAGGATTCGGCCACAAATCTTTAGACATTGAAAACGAAAATATAAATAAGCCAACCCAGAGGTTTTCATCTGACAGATTACGATACGGAAGACCCCAGGAATCAATTTCCCTCCCCAGAGGCACGCATCCTCGAGATAGATGTTCAAGACTCAGTGTCACATTTAAAAAGTGGGGAATTTCTAGGTGGGCACACTATGCCATGGGGATCTAATTACACTTTTATGGTCTGGATTTCAGCCGGAAACAATGAAACATGTATAAGAGCAATCTACAAACCTCGGGATGGAGAAAAACCACTTAGAGACTTCCCACACGGAAGCCTATATAAGAGAGAGTATTCCGCATATTTGATTAGTGAAGAACTTTCGTGGCCTAAGATACCTCCCACAATTATTAGAGAAGGCCCATATGGCGTAGGCTCTTTACAATTTTATGTTGATTGTGACCCACGAAGAACATATTTTGATATGAGAGATCATCACAAAGAAGAACTTATTAAATTTGCAGTATTTGACCTGCTAACAAACAATGGAGACCGTAAAGCAGGCCACTGCATGATCGACTCAGCAAGTAATCTATGGTCTATCGATCATGGTTTGACTTTCCATTCATCTTTTAAACTCCGAACAGTTATGCTCGAATATTGTGGTCAACCAATACCAAACAACTTAGTCAAAGATTTGAAAATACTGGCCGCCAAGTTTGAAAAAAACGACGATATAAAGTCAATTCTTGGACAGCAAATTTCAGATTTAGAAATTGATGCATTATTAAGAAGACTAGAAGGAATCATTACCAACCCGATTTTTCCTGTACTTGACCCCTATCGTGACGTGCCATGGCCCTTGGTTTAGATGACGAGTCTGAATTAATTTTATTCTTTACAAACCTGTTCATTGTGTATTGATCATATTTCTAGGGAACAATAGAATATCCCGTGCTCTAATGAAAAATGGTGGTAGACGAAGTTTAGCGTATGATAATAATCCGACGCTAAACTTCGTCATCAATGCCAAATGCATGGAGGGTTGGCCGAGTGGACGAAGGCACCAGTCTTGAAAACTGGCATGCCCTAACGGGTATCGTGGGTTCGAATCCCACACCCTCCGCCACAAAAATATATTGCAATACAAAAATGGGAGAATTTTATGAAGCTCCATGAATTTCAAGCAAAAGACATCCTTTCAAAACACGGAGTTCCCGTTCCTAAAAGTAAAGTAGCCAGGACAGCGAGCGAAGCAGCAACAGCTGCATTTGATATGGGGGGTACCGTTGTTGTAAAAGCACAAGTTCATGCTGGAGGAAGAGGCAAGGCAGGGGGAGTAAAAATAGTAGATTCTCCTGGAGCGGCGGAACAAGCTGCCTCAAATATGCTGGGCACCAACCTCGTTACATTTCAAACTGGACCCGAGGGAGTTCCAATCGACAACGTACTAGTTGAGGAAGGAATTGATATAGCACGAGAATTGTATCTAGGCATGGTGATTGATGGCGCGACTAAAGGAATAGTTGTAATAGCCAGTGAATCGGGCGGAATGAACATTGAAGAAGTCGCCGAAAACGAGCCTGAAAAAATCATACAAGTTCCAATTGACCCTGTCGTGGGATTGCAGCCATTTCAAGGTCGTCAAATAGCTTATGGACTCGGACTGCCGCAATCCGCAATAAGAGGCGCCACTGCCCTAATTGAAAATCTTTACAAGGCCTTTTTATCAACCGATGCATCACTCGCAGAAATAAATCCTTTGGTCTTGACTAATGATGGCCGCTTATTGGCTGCAGACGCAAAATTAGACATTGACGATGATGCTGTCTTTAGGCATAAAGAACTATTAGAAATGTCTGACCCAACACAAGACGACCCGCTAGAGGTTGAGGCTCGAGAGTTCGACATAAATTATGTCAAGCTTGACGGTGATGTAGGATGCATAGTTAATGGCGCTGGGCTTGCTATGGCTACCATGGACGTCGCTACATCCGCTGGTGCATCGCCTGCTAACTTCTTAGATATAGGAGGCGGGGCCGACGAAGAAAAAGTCGCGAAGGCATTAAAGATCGTCCTTTCAGACACAAACGTAAAAGCCGTTCTTGTAAATCTTTTTGGCGGAATATTAAGATGTGACATAGCCGCTAGAGGATTCGTTATGGCAATAGAAGAGGCTCCAGAGTCAGCCCGACCGATGGTCGTGAGGATGCTTGGTACGAATTCGGAAGAAGGTAGAGAAATTCTAGAAAATTCTAATCTCAATGTGACCCTTGTTGACACTTTAGGCGAGGCAGCACTAGAGATAAGCAAAATATCTTAAATTCAATCAAAAGAACAAACGCCATTCTGGGAGTAATTGATGAGCATACTCGTAAACAAAGATACCCGACTTCTAGTGCAGGGCATCACAGGTAAAGAAGGAAGCTACCATGCAGAAAGATCCGCGGAATATGGGGCCAATCTTGTTGCAGGAGTAACCCCTGGTAAAGGCGGTCAAGTCTTCATGGACAAAGTTCATGTCTATGACACCGTGCAGAGAGCGGTTGATGAAACTGACGCCAATGCATCCTTGATTTTCGTTCCACCAGCCTTTGCCGCAGACGCAATAATTGAAGCTGTGGATGCTGGCATCCAGGTTATCGCATGCATAACCGAAGGAATACCGGTCCAGGACAGTATCAAAGTAGTTCATTACATAAGAGACAAAGATGTCACTCTAATTGGCCCCAATTGTCCGGGCATTATCTCTCCTGGTGAAAATTTCAAAATGGGCATTATGCCTGGACATATCCACACTGCTGGGAAAACAGGTGTCGTGTCTCGCAGTGGCACTTTAACTTATGAAGCTGTCGGACAATTAACTGAATTGGGGATTGGACAATCAACATGTGTCGGAATCGGAGGAGATCCCGTATCAGGGGTAAACTTTGTAGACATTTTGGAAAAGTTTCAAGACGATCCAGACACTGACAGTGTCGTTATGATAGGTGAGATAGGCGGAACTAAGGAACAAGAAGCCGCCGAATATATTAAAAATCACTTCACTAAACCTATTGCCGCGCTAATAGTTGGCCAAAGCGCCCCTCCTGGTAAAAGAATGGGACATGCAGGAGCCATCATTACCGGGTCAGCAGGTAAAGCTGAAGAAAAAATAAAATCTTTGTCAGCCGCTGGAGTGGAAATTATTCCCAATCCAGGATCCATCGGAATTACCCTTCAAAAGCTTCTATGA
Source organism: uncultured Dehalococcoidia bacterium (assembly GCA_964343265.1). Lineage (GTDB taxonomy): Bacteria > Chloroflexota > Dehalococcoidia > Lucifugimonadales > UBA826 > CAYFIW01. The sequence continues at coordinate 36,588 of CAYFIW010000015.1, forward strand.
CCAGTTAAGTTCACGTACTAAATCCAACCTGTTACTCAAGTAAACACATTTGTTCTAAATATATCAAACATATTAGAACAAATGTGTTTACTTGAGTATAAATATTTGATATATTGTTCTTCAGATA
>CAYFIW010000016.1:0-32720 GCA_964343265.1 uncultured Dehalococcoidia bacterium
TAGACGTCGGAAACGTCAGAATAGGCGTTGCAATCAGTGATCCAACTGGAACGCTTGCATCTCCTAAAGACTCTATAAGAAGACACGACGGTATAGCAATGATTTTAAAGCTAATAGACACGGAAAATATTTCGTTAATTTTAATTGGAATGCCTTATTTACCTTCAGGAGCAGCAGGAACTCAAGCTCAACACACTGTCCAATTCATCGATTCTTTGTCAGAAAAAACTGAAATATCGATAAAAATTGTTGACGAGCGTATGTCCACGATTGAGGCCAAAAAAAAATTGTCCGAGTCGACAAGAAGTAAAAGATACATACAAAAAAACAAGGGGCTTATAGACTCAGCGGCTGCAGCTGTAATTCTACAGAGCTATTTGGATTCCATTTAATTACACAGAACCAGTCTCATTTAGATCGATGATCACCTGAACCTGTGTCGATGGCTCACAAAGACCCTCAAAGGCTTTCTGTATGTCTTCCAGCCCAATAATATCAGCATCTGACATCAATGGATCAAGGCTAATTTTTCCAGACTCTATGAGGTTAAGTGCGGTAATCCAATCATAATGTTCACTACCAAAAGTGGTGTTAAAGCTAAGTTCTTTACCCGCCCAATCAACAGGAACCAAAGGAACCTCGTCCCAGGCCAAAGCAACCAGCATAACATTGCCTTTTTTTCTGACAATTGTAAATGCTGTTTCTAAAGTGGACTTAGCCGCCGCACACTCAAAGACAACATGAGGCCCCGACCCGTCAGTCAACAATATGGCGACTTCGTTCACGTCTTCTATGGTGGGGTCTATTACCGCATCAGCCCCTAGATGCAACGCAACATTCCTTCTTGCTTCCACAGGCTCTACGACGATCACTTTTCTAGCACCAGCAGCTTTTACTGCCTGCATACACAAAAGTCCAATTGGACCCGCCCCAATTACTACTGCTGTATCTCCGAGACGTAAGTTTGAAAGTCTCACAGCTCGAACTACAACAGCACAGGGCTCTGTAAGACAAGCCTGTAAGTCAGTGACATTTTCAGGGATTTTCAAAGGTTCCCAATCATTCAACACAGTAAATTCGGAGTAGCCTCTTTTCCGAGTACTAGTAAACCCTTCAGTCCTGTAGTTATATTGATCTTGTCTACGAAGGGGTGCCTCCAGACCAGGGGGTGGAGTCCCTCCACCTCCAATCACCCTATCTCCTTGATTCCACGTTTTTACCGATGAGCCAATTTTCTCAACGACTCCGCTAAATTCGTGACCTAGTACTGATCCAGGTGGAGCAATGTCATAAAGAAATGCATGAACATCAGTACCACAAATAGCACTGTATTGAATTCTCACTAGAATCTCATTAGGTCCAGGATCTGGAATTGGGAAATCCTCCACCACAATCTTCTGATCCCCTTGATAAACAGCTGCCTTCATTGGCTACATCCCCCTATACATACCATACGGTTCATAGACTTCTTTAGGCGGGATTATACTTCCATAGAAGCCCCAGGTGCCAGAGAGTACCCCACAAGGGCTAATTTAACCAGCTAGACGCCTTTAAAGCAGGGAAGAATGATAATGATGCACAATAAAACTGTTACTGTTGGTATATTACATATCACCAGTTGGAGTGATTAGTCATCAACACCATTGTCACGGAGGTAGTCTATAGCTGCCTGGACTGTTGTTATTCCTTCCGCATCTTCATCGGAAATTTCTATTTCGACATCATCCGAGCTGAATTCTTCTTCAAAAGCCATAATCAATTCAACTAAATCGAGAGAGTCTGCGTTGAGATCTTCTGTAAAGGAAGCCCCAGGAACAACTTCTTCCTCATCAACGCTTAACTTTTCTGCCACAACCTGCTGAACTCTTTCAAGTAGTGCCATTTAATTGCCTCCAATGTTATTTTATATTTTTAATCCCCTGTTCTGGATTCAAGAAACGCTCCTAAAACACCGTTTACGAATCCTGGCGATCCTTCAGATCCAAACCCTTTAGCCAATTCTATTGCCTCGTTTATCACTGCAGCTTGAGGTGCTTCGCCGCCCCATAATATCTCAGCTAGGCTCATCCTGAGCAAGTTCCTATCCACCAGAGCCATTTGTTCCAATGGCCAGTCTGAAGCATAGGACGTGATTATATTATCCAGTTCGACACGATTTACAAGTACATTTGACACTAGCTCAGATGAGAACTGCTCAACATCCCCTGGTATCTGGTTTTCCTCAACCAGCCTATCCAAAACATCCATAACTTCGTGTGGAACAATATCAGACTCACATAGAGACTGAAGCACGAGCACTCTGGCTTCTCGCCTAGAAGTTATTGAGCCGTAGCGAACCATGTATCCTCGTAGTTAAGACCATTTATAAAGTCTAATTCATTGATTCAAGAATTAACTAGATTTTAATTTTTTTACAGCATCCAGATCAGACACATTGAATGTATTGGGGCTTCTATCTATACGTCTCACCATTCCTGTTAAAGCTCTCCCCGGACCTATCTCAACAAAATCCGTCACACCTGATTTAATCATAAAATCCACAGATTGCTTCCATTGTACGCATGCAGATATTTGAGCGATGAGCTCATCGCGAATTTCATCAGGTTGGGTTACAGGTTCTCCGCTACAATTAGCCACAATCGGAACAGTAGAGATTTTAAAATCAACTTGATTTACGGCATCAATTAGTCCGGCTTTTGCAGGCTCCATAAGACCGGAATGAAACGCCCCTCCGACATTCAATGGAATTACCTTCTTTGCACCTTGATCCGAAGCCATATTCATTGCTACACCTACAGCGGCTTTTTCTCCACTTATAACAATTTGCTCTTGTGTATTGATATTAGAAATAAATACCCCAGATGCTGCAGCAATATCTTGTAATGTAGGTTCATCCATACCTAAAATAGCCGCCATGGTGCCAGGATTGGCATCACATGCCTCCTGCATCAATTCGCCTCTTTTCTGAACTAGAAGCGCCGTATCTTTTATACTCATGACACCCGCAGCGGCGAGTGCTGTATATTCCCCTAGGCTATGGCCCGCCATAAATAAAGGTGGGGAGACATTATCTTCTCCCACAGTTTCTTTTATGGATTCCAAGCATGCCAAGCTAACAGCCATTATTCCCGGCTGGGCATTGATAGTCTCTCTCAACTCATCTCCTGGACCCTCAAAAAGTATCTTCGAGAGGGGCCTTCCTAACGCATCGTCTACTTGTTCAAAAACGTCCTTAGCTGCTTTTGAACCCTCGTATAACTCAAGTCCCATACCAACAGCTTGTGCCCCCTGACCCGGAAACAAAAAAGCTGTTCTAGCACCTTCATCAAAACTCAGAGTCATATGTCGCACCTCGATGTTATTATCTGGTTCAAATCTCAATCAGATCCGAACTACAGGGTTTCCTTTATGTCCTCTATAACTTCTCTACCGTTGTAATACCCACAAGCGGGACAGGCCCGGTGAGGCATCCTAAGCGAAGGGCATTGTGGACATTTGGAGAGTGACGGAGGATTTATGCCTCTATGGGCATTCCTTCCGCCCTTTCTCTTACTCGAATGTTTCTTTTTTGGCAGTGGTGGCATGTCTAACTCCCTAATTATCCTATTCCAAGGCCTTTACCAGTTTCCTGAGTGGAGCCCATCGTGGGTCCCTCATTTGGACCTCACACTCACATTTATTATCATTTTTATTAAGACCACAGTCTACACATATCCCCTTGCATTCCTCTTTACATTTTGGATTCAATGGAGATAAAAGCTCGCTATACTCCAAAACCGCCCGGTTTAGATTGATGAGATTATCATTACCAATTCGATAAGATCCCTCACTTTCCTTGACATCGATATTTTTTTTCGAAAGCAAGTCTATGTAGGGAACATATTCTTCTTCAATATTAAGAGGAATAATCTCGTCAAATTCTTTAAGACACCTGACACATTCTAGATTTATTGATGCTTTCAGTTTGGCACTAACCCAAACACCCAAATCAGTCCTAATCAACAGCACCGTGCCAACCACCGAAGCAATGGTTGGAGAAAGCAGCGAGGCAAACTTCTCATCTACGCTATCCAGCTGTTTTTTTCCACTGGAGGCTTTTAATAAATTAGCTACATTAAAAAGCACATTCACACGTGTAAATCCACACATTGTTTCTAGTCAAACTCAAAGTATACTTACGATTTGACCGCTTGGTCAATCTTGGATAAATCCCGATAGGCTAAATGATTTACTTATTGGGACATCTTGTCATTAACGATATGTGGTTTTTTCTAATCTTTATTTAATTTAGAATCTCCTCTAGATATCAAGGTGATGGCCAGTGGTAAACTGAAACCCAACCATCCAACAGATATTAGAATTTAGATGGATGCTATCCACTCATATATGGTGAATGAATATGACCGACCAAAACACTTTTGACGTAGTCGTCGTCGGTGCCGGCAGTGCTGCATTGAATGCAGCACTCTCTGCATCGGAAAAAGGAGCTAAAGTTCTTGTTATTGAAAAGGCTCCAGAGCATCTCAGAGGAGGAAATTCGTACTTTACTGGAGGGTTATTTAGGTTCAGCTATCAAGGCATAGATGACATCACTAATCTTTTACCTGATATGGGAGAAGAAGAGGTAAACAAAATAGATGTTGGCTCGTACAACAACTCGGAATATTACTCGGATGTCATGAGAATTTGTGAGGGATTATCTGACCCAGATCTTGTTCAGACATTAGTATCAGAATCCTACCCAACAATGGATTGGATGAGAAAACAAGGAGTTCCATGGATCCTTGCATACGGACGTCAAGCATTTGAGCACGACGGGAAAATAAGATTTTGGGGAGGCCTGATAGTAGAAGCCGTAGGCGGCGGAAAAGGACTTTCTGATAGATTATTCGAACTTTGCGCTCAAAACGGCGTAATAATTAGATACAGTACAGCTGCTAACTCCTTAGAAACTGATCGCACAGGGAAAATAAATGGTATAAGAATTAAAGGTCCTAGTGGATATGAAATAGTACCCTGTAAGTCAGTTGTGTTGGCATGTGGGGGATTTGAAGCAAGCTCCGAAATGAGAACCAGATATCTGGGTCCCGGGTGGGAACTGGCCAAAGTTCGCGGTACTCAATTCAATACAGGTGACGGTATCAACATGGCGATGGATATAGGTGCCCAATCGCATGGCCACTGGAGTGGATGCCATGCCGTAGCATGGGATCTCAACGCTCCAGCATATGGAGACCGCAATGTGGCTGATCTGTTCCAAAAACATTCATATCCATTTGGTCTCATAGTAAATGTAGATGGAAAACGGTTTGTAGATGAAGGAGCTGACTTCAGAAATTACACATATGCAAAGTACGGTAGAGAAATACTTAAACAACCACAAAGAGCAGCATTCCAGATATTCGATCAGAAAACTAAACATCTTCTAAGAGACGAATATTTCATTCAACAAGTTACATCGGTGGAAGCAAACACCATAGAGCAACTTGCTAACAACCTAGGTGTTGATGAAGAAGGACTTTCTAAAACAGTGGAAACCTACAATGCCTCCGTAGTAGACGGAGAATTTAACCCGACGAAATTGGATGGAAAACATACTGTAGGAATTAACCCACCCAAATCCAACTGGGCGCAGAAACTAGATACGCCTCCTTATCTAGGCTACGCAGTTACATGTGGAATAACCTTCACATTTGGCGGCCTGAAAATAGATAAGCAGTGCCAAGTGAGAGACACTTCAGATATCCCAATACCTGGATTATATGCAGCAGGGGAACTAACTGGTGGCATTTTCTACAACAACTATCCGGGTGGAGCAGGATTAATGGCTGGCGCTGTATTTGGCAGAATAGCCGGCAATAACGCAGCAGAAAGCGTCCTTTAAACATGATAATTAATGGTACAAATTGCTATTTATGAACATGTATTCCTTGACCACTACCGTTTCTACCCAATAGAGTATGCGCTCGGTAATCAAATTAAATAACAATCAAACAGAAAATTATTAGATATGAAATTCAGATTGCGAGGAGAACGATAATAATGAATGGCGACGAATTAATAGCGAGTCTTCTAAAAAAAGAAGGTGTGGACTGGATTTCTTGTTTCCCAGCTCAGCCCTTAATAAACGCGTGCTCAAAAGAGGGCATACGCCCAGTTATGTGTCGACAGGAAAGGGCTGGAGTTAATATGGCTGACGCCTACAGCCGAATTAATAACGGAAATAAAATTGGCGTATTTACTATGCAAAGTGGCCCCGGTGCTGAAAATGCATTTGGCGGTGTAGCACAAGCTTACGCAGATAATGTTCCAATTCTAGTTATTCCTGGAGGTTCCAGTAATAAAAGAGTAGGTGTCCACCCGGGTTTTGATTCAGTACCTAACTATCAGCACATAACCAAGTGGGCTGGCAGAATTACTACTGTGGAAAGAATTCCCGAAATGGTTAGTCGAGCCTTCACTCAATTACGCCACGGACGTCCAGGCCCTGTTCTATTAGAACTACCTGGAGACGTTGGAAGTGCTGAAGTTCCAGCAAATATTGAAAGCTATGAACCAGTTAAAACATATAAGTCTCTAGCAGTGGCCGAAGATGTTAGGGATATCGTGAGCGCATTATTAAAAGCAAATAAACCTATGATAGTTGCGGGGCAGGGCGCGCTATACGCGGAAGCATGGGATGAGTTGATAGAATTCGCTGAATTGGTAAATGTGCCTGTAATGACGAGTTTGGCTGGTAAAAGCTCTTTCCCTGAAGATCACGAATTAGCTCTGGGAACAGGTGGTAATACTGGAACACTCATGGTTGACAGGTTCTTACAAACCACCGACTTCATACTGGGTATAGGTACTAGCTTCGCAATAAATACATTTACCGCTGCTATGCCAGAAAATGTAACCAAAGCACAAGTTACTAACACTGCTGATGATCTAAACAGGGACAACAGAGTTCAGTATGGAGCAGTAGGAGACGCTAAACTTGTCCTGCAGCAATTGATTGAGGAGACGAAGTCACAATTAGGAGAACACGGACGTGGAGACGTTCACGGTGTCAAGGCAGAAATAGCAAAAATAAAGGAAGAGTTTATGAAAGAATGGGGACCTCGGCTAAATTCCGACGAAACGCCCATGAGCCCGTATAGAGTCTTCAACGAGATGATGAAAACTGTCGATCCTGCAAATTCTATAGTAACCCATGATTCAGGATACCCAAGAAATCAACTAGTACCTTTTTGGCCCGCTTTGAAACCTCGTTCGTACATAGGGTGGGGCAAATCCACTCAACTGGGATACGGTTTAGGGCTCGCTCTAGGGGCCAAACTCGCAGAACCAACAAAAACAGTCATTAACGTCATGGGAGACGCCGCATTTGGAATGGCAGGATTAGATCTGGAAACTGCAGCAAGATCAGAACTAGGAACAATCACAGTAGTATTGAACAACGGAGTTATGACTCACTACTATGATCATTTCCCACACGCAACAGAACACTGGAAGAGCAACGAATTGGGTGGTATTTATTCTGATACTGCAAAGAGCCTAGGTGCTTACGGAGAAAGGGTACATACACCAGATCAAATAGGCCCAGCCTTGACCAGAGCAATGGAGGCCAGTGAGAACGGACAACCATCATTGTTAGAGATGATCACAAAAGAAGAAGAAAACATCTCCACATACGGCCGATAAAATACTTCAGCTAATGTGCTAGACAACGTTTATTCATATTTCTTGGACCCTGTACGGGTCAGATTGACTGAATAAACGTTGTCTATTCTAGAAGGCCTCATTTTCATTTTATGTTGACGCAATCCGGGTAAACCAAGGTCACCTGCATCATTAACTAAAGAATGATCTAATAATTCAGAAAACACTTTCCACCTCAAATATTCCGATAATCCATCAATTTGAGTGTCCGTTTTTACCACAAAGAAACATCCAACCTTATTGCTTATAGGCCCAGCCAACGCGAATCCTCTAAGAGAACCAGATACACTAACTTGCCATCCACGTAGTTCGGATCTACTAAATTCATAAAATCTTTTGAGAGAAGACATGGTATAACCCCAATCCAAAAGAAACTCTCTTTTCCTTCCTTGGTTTTTTCTCCAATCTTTCAGTAGGTTTTCAGCTGGCTTTAAGTCCTGTGATTGAATTTCATTAAAGACTGGATCTAGTCTCGCAACCCTATTTATCTTTTTCCTTAGGTCTCTAAATTCCCTACCTTTCTTGTCAAAAACTTTTTGAGGCTCATATAAATAATCTCTATCTTTAAGCTTATATTTCAGGGATTCCCCGAATCGATTAGAAAGAAATTCTAGATCTGACTCATCCACCCATAAAATCCGTAAGTCAGACTGTTGAGTATGCATAATTAGGTAATCTATAACCTCATTTAGCCATTCAACTGAATTATCATTAAGAGAGACTGGAGGTATAAGCAGATCCAGACGTTCTTCACGTCTATTCGTCACTTTCTGAGCAATGATTGTGAATGAGGGTTGCTCATATATATACACTGGTCGCGAAGGCAAAAGACTATAAAGGTTCAAAAAAGGTGGGAAATAACACCAGGATTCCTTTCCTGCTGAAGCAAACATATCCTTTAGATAACCATTATCTGAAGGTGAAATCAGTCTGAAATCAGAAAACATTCTTACTACTTACTGTTGGGACTATTTTTGATCCGCAGTATAGATTCTTCCCATGTCGATATTATTCAATGGTTTAGAATCCCTCGTCGTCACACAACGTATCATACTACTGAATCCAGCATTCATTTGGTTACCTACGTACCTATTAAAATGTGGCGTCATTTCTTGAACCACCAAACCCATTTCCAAAATAGCACCAAACCCTTCAAGCATTCGATCTGGAGACTTGGAACCAAACGATACAAAAGCCTTCCTTCCTACGCCACGCATAAGCATAGAAACACCTGAGCTTACAAATAATCGCAAACCATCCACTGTGTAGGGGGGATCTGTAAAAAAGACATCATAGCTTTCCATATAAGGTACAGGAATGCCATCACGCAAATCGCATTCTACAGTTTCTATGTCCAAACCAATTTCGATAGACACTTCCTTTACAAATTTCAATATCCTTTTATCCACATCAAACAAAGTTATCTTTGATGCTTTTATTCCAAATTCTGACATGAAAATGCCCAATGCCAAGCTCGTCAGATCATCATCACCCACAAATGCTATTTTTCTTCCTTCGACCGAATCGTTGTCATGTAAGTACGCCGCTCTTAAGGCTAAGCTCGTTGCATCAACATGTGACTGATCCATAGAAAAATCAGGTGAAGGCCTGCCCTTTTGCATATCCAAGATTTTTTCTACTAACGGGTCAATCCAATCCGCCATTTGATAACCCGACACAAGTTTAGGTAATCTGCTTGTAATACTCCCGCATTCAAGAATTTCTATACCATTAGAAGTAAGAACCACTCCTCCCCTCCTTTCACAAACTCCCATCTTCTCCAGAGCACGCCTGACTGCCGAAACTACCGGTACCGCAATAGAAACATTTGCAGATAATTCATGAATAGGAATAGGACCAAATCTGTATATATTAACGAGAATATTTCTGATCCCCTCTTCACCTTCATCAATCGATACATCTCTCGATACCTCAGAAATAAGGTTGTCAAAATTATACTTCTCCACTGTTTATTCTATAGGACCTATACGTCCCGGCTCATGGAGAATCTCCACTACACCTGATCTAAACTTGACCTCTGAATCGTCCTCCGGACTGTATCCTAAAATCTGTCTAGCGTTCGACAAAGACCAGAACGCACGGGTGTTATTACTTATCCCATATACCACTTGCCATGGCACTCCATATTCATTTTCAATATTTACCACATCAATGCTCTTTTGAAACAACTGTGTAATGTCCCTGGGGCTTATATATGCCCCTAGATCTCTTTTAAATGCTGATGGTTTACCTCGATAAATATCAGTACTTAAATCCCTTGGAGCCCCAATTCTTATCATCACAACACCCATTTTCCTGCTAGTTTGCAGATTTCCACCTAGTAGATTCCCCGTAGCGGCACTCCCAGATGCTCCATCACCACCTTCTCCCATACCTCCACTGGCAAAAAGGAATCCCATATGCTCATAGGTAGCTTTGGCCCAACCATAGAAATTATCTGAAAGTGGAAGGTCATACGGCTTCACAATATCCATGGACCCTCTATGCAACAAGGCATGCTCATACCAGTCAGCAGCGTGATTAGAACTAGCCATCACAACTCGGTCAACCCCATTGTCATAGGCAGTGCGAAACACATTGTAGGCCATTTCAACGTTTTGTTTCTCGTCTTGAAATTGATCTAAAGGATCACCTGTTCTTCCCTTGTATGCTAGATGGACTACAGCGCCAACCCCTTCAAATAAGTGACTATATTTTTCTCTATCAGGATCAATCAGATCAACGATATGAACTCCATCTACTGACTCACCTCGCCGGTTAACATCTCTTGTATCCACAAGGACAGTTTCATAACGATCTTTCATAGATGCCAACATCTGGTCTGCAACATAACCTGTAGCGCCCGTAATCAAAATTTTTTTCGTTTTCTGCGCCATATTCGTTCTCCAAAAATGTTTTTGAATTAGACAAATCACCTAAATTTTCAAGCAAATTTGTATCGCGGGCAATCAAATTTTGAAATCTAACCAATTAAATCGAAGCAAAATGAGAACCACCCGGTCACATAGGCTGTCGAGGACATATACAATCCATTTTGGACAGGTAGTAAATCTTGGCTTTCCTCTAACCTATAACAATGTTATCCCAGACGCAAATTCAGTTACTTAGCGTTATCGAGACAGAATCAGAACTGCTACCAAATGGATAAGTTAACACCTATCCCTCTCTAGGGAACCAATAACATCCATATGTTTCCACGCAGTGAGCGCAGTGTGCAACCAAATGACCAGGAGACACTTCTCTCAATTCCAATTCATTAGCATCACAAGCTGGATCTGGAGTAGGGCACAATGGATCATAACTGCAAGCAGACGGAGGCGACATCGGACTAGGTACTCCACCTCTAAGTACGATCCTCTCTCTTTCCGCCTCTATTAATGGATCTGGTACTGGAACTGCAGATAACAACGCTTTGGTATATGGGTGAACCGGATTCTCATACAATTCATTCCTTTCCGCTATCTCCACTATATGTCCTAAATACATCACAGCAATTCTGTCACTTATGTGTTTAACCACAGATAAGTCATGAGCGATAAATAGATAAGTAAGATCTAGCTCTTCTTGTAAATCTTCAAGCAGGTTAATAACCTGTGCCTGAATAGACACATCCAAGGCCGACACGGGTTCGTCACAAACTATAAAGCTCGGGCTTACCGCCAAAGCCCTAGCGATACCTATTCTTTGCCTCTGTCCCCCACTAAATTCGTGTGGATATCTATCGGCCATATAAGGACTGAGGCCAACAGTAGTTAACAATTCAGAAACTCTATCTGCGTACTCGCCTTTCCCAGAAGTAAGTTTATGTATACGAAGTGGCTCACCGACAATATCTCCACAGGTCATCCTTGGATTGAGTGACCCATATGGATCCTGGAAAATAATCTGCATCTCCCTCCGCATCTGCCTCATCTGCTTTTTATTCATCCCCGATACCTCAGTCCCATCGAAGGTTACGGTTCCATCAGTGATATCGTATAGTTGGAGGATAGACCTACCAGTGGTCGTTTTCCCACAGCCACTCTCTCCGACAAGTCCCAGAGTCTCTCCCTTATATATATCAAATGTCACATCATCAACAGCCTTGATGTCAGCAACTTTTTTCTGAAAAACCAATCCTGCCGTGACTGGAAAATACATCTTTAGACCGTTAATCTGAACTAGAACTTCACCTCTATCCACTGATCCAGTTGTTTTCGTATCGTCACTGTTTGCTGTAACCATTTTTTCTCCGCGTTAATTATCTAAGGTAATAATCAATTTACTATACTTCAGAAAGTCTATTCGCTTCTTGGAAACCATTTGCAGCCATATTCTTCTTCACAAGCGGAGCAAAACGAAACCCAGTGGTTTGGTTCTACTTCCCTTAAGACTGGTTCCATAGTCCTGCAATCAGAAGTAGGTTCGGAACAATTAGATTCAAACCCGCATCCTGCCGGTCTATTGCCAAGATCTGGGGGCATACCTTCAATAGCTTCCAATCTGACTCTTTCATCATCACTTGCATCCAACCTAGGAACAGATCTCAACAACCCGATCGTATAGGGATGCAATGGATTCTGGTAAATTTCTACAGCTGAGGCTGTCTCAACGATCTTACCGGCGTACATCACTATAACTCGGTCAGCATAACGTGCTACCACTCCCAAGTTGTGGGTGATTATTATCTGGGCCGTCCCTAACTCCTCCGAAAGATCTCTCATTAATTCAAGAATTTGAGCTTGAATGGTCACATCAAGAGCTGTTGTTGGCTCGTCTGCAATAATTAATTTAGGATTACAGCTAAGAGCCATAGCAATCATAACCCTCTGCCTCATACCACCACTAAACTGGTGGGGATAATCATCTAATCTCTGCATAGCATCTGGTATTCCCACCATAGTGAGAAGCTCTGCAGCCCGCTCTGAAGCCTGCTCCTGGTTCATATCCTGGTGAAGTTCAAGAGTTTCAGTTAATTGCCTTCCAATAGTCAATACAGGATTCAAAGAAGTCATGGGTTCTTGAAACACCATGGCTATTTTGTTTCCCCTGATTTCTCTCATTTCCTTATCATCGAGATTTACAAGGTCTTCACCCTCAAAAAGAACTTCTCCGTCCACTATCCTTCCTGGAGGCTGAGGGATAAGTCTCATTATGGACATCGCCCCAACGCTTTTTCCGCATCCACTTTCACCTACAATACCAACTACTTCCCCTTCTTCTATCTCATAGGATATGCCATCTACTGCTTTAACAACCCCGTCAGGGGTAAAAAAGTGCGTTTTGAGGTTTTTAACCTCCAACAATGTGGCCATTCGATTACTCCAAACTATGTTTTCTAAAATCTTAATTACGCATTATGGTGTCAACACACACAATGGTCAACAACAAACTACCATATTAACAGGTTATTAAAAAGATCATTCTCCAATTGGGCCTATTATCTTACCTTCCTCAAGAGCATGCAGTCCGCCTATTACTAGATCTCTTGCATATTCAAGGCTTACCTCACTTGTGTTCACAACAAGATGATATAAGTCAGGTCTGTCCGGTTCGTCTAAACCAAAAAACTTCTGAAAATAATAGGTACGAGCGGAATCCCTGTTTTGAATCATAATCTCCGCTACATCATGATCGAGCTTTTCACGCTCCATTATTGTTTTTATCCTATCCTCTCGATGGGCGATAACGCCTACTCGTAGGACATTTGGCAAGTCATTAAGTATCACGTGCCCCCCCCTTCCCACAAACACCACATTTCCTTCAGCTGCCATGTCCATCATCGTAGTATGAATGGCCTCTATATAAGTATCATCCTCTAACTCGTGACCTTTTGTTATAACCGGTTGAGGTATATCTTCATATTCTTCAGTTAAGAAAGCAGCCACACCAGGACCAAAATATGGATCTCCACCCGCGCCAGTTACAGCTGATCTTTCCAGAATTCTTTGAACCAACCTTAACCATCTTTCGGTTCTGGTTGGGGGTCTATCTTCCCTTTGCTGTAACGCCTCAACAGTTGCCCCCAGTTCTTTCGCAACGTTGGACAAAAAGATACGATCAACGTAGTCCGCACCGAGTTTCTCTGCAATCATCGGTCCCAAGCTACGTGCCCCACCTCCCGACATTCCTCCTAAAGTAATTACTGACATATCAGGCCTCCCAAATAGTCTGCGGTTTCAATACTCATATTTTGTAGATCACTGCGATGGCTATTCTTGGAAAAGTAAAACTTCTTACCTATAATTATATGTAGAAGAACGAACGCCTCAGAAGATAAAATTAATATTTCATCACTGACACTATTTTATCATCAAGATTCTGACCTGTGCGTAATTTCGTGATCTCCATCAGAACACAAACTCCGACAACTTCTGCTCCCATGGATTCAACCAGGTCAAGAGCAGCCTCTGCCGTCCCTCCGGTGGCAATTATATCGTCCACCAGTACGACTTTTTGTCCGGGTGTTATGGCATCCCTGTGTATTTCAATCACATCGGTGCCATACTCCAAGTCATAAGAGAGACGTTTTGTCGTGTGGGGCAATTTACCTTCTTTTCTAATAGGCACAAAAGGAACAGCTAATCTCAAGGAAATGGGCGCACCAAATATAAAACCCCTTGATTCTATGGAAACCACAATATCAGGTTCTAGAGTGGCAGCAATTTTTGCCATATGACCCACCGCATTCTCAAATGCCTCTGGGTCTGCAAGTAGTGGAGTTATGTCTTTGAAAGATATTCCATCTCTAGGGAAATTCTCTATGCTCCTTATGTAGTCTCTTAGATCCATATGTATTTCTAACCTGATTTAGTCATTTGTTCCAGTAACATCTGCGAAGCTACCTCAGATGTAATTTAAAACGGTTGGGGTGTTTTTCTGAAGACATAATCTTCACTTTTCTTTCCTGTTTAAAAAGCTTCATGAATGCCCACTTATTATTATAGGAGATCATTTTCCCTTGCATCAGAAAACTAATAGAACCCTGAATTGATGATTGGGATAAACAAGTATTAGAAACCAATTGAATAAACCCAGTGTTTATTGATTCAATTTTTATGGAAATCAATTTGCCCAATAAGACATTCACAATAAAGCGAGGATTTGTCTAATGATCACGGAGGAAAGAAAATCTATAGTTTCTGCTGGGTCAATAGATGAATATTTAACCCTATGCCAAAACACAATATGGCCGTCTCTTAGGGCTTCGAGTGGAAGAGTGCTTTGTATGATTAATGGAATGATCGGAAGACCAAGATCTCACATGTTGCAGATGACGGCCTACCAAGACCTAGAATCCTGGCAAACAGCCCAAGGTGCTTGGAGTATAGAACGTGACTCGCTACTGGAAAAAGAATCAGTGAGAATATTAAGGTCAGTATCATCGCGTCCCAAAGATACTATCCCTCCTGAAGACAGACGCCCTGTATATGGATATCGTAGATTTTTAATTTCTCCTAACGATCTTTCAGAATTTGTTACGTGTTCTGAGGAAGGTATATGGCCAAGGATCGAAAAAATGGGGGCATCCATACTAGGAATGTGGACCCCAATGGCATCCAGTTCTCCATTAGAAGTGGTATTACTAACTGGCTATAATGGACCCTCACACTGGGAAGAAACACGATTTGACAGTCGCACGGATGAAGTCGACGTTGATGTAGATGAATTATGGAGCCGAGAAGAAGCTTTACGCGAAAGAAGGGCACAACTCACTCAAGAGACTTGGGTCGAAATGATGAAATCCACAGATTTCTAGGAAAACTACTCTACACTTACACCATAAAAAAAGACACGGGAGACGAAAATGATTGGGGTGTTAACTCATCACTGGGCAAAAGAAGGGTCATTTGAAAAAGCAAAAACCTTACTGATAGGAAACGGTGAAGCTCAGAGCAAGGCTCCAGGTTTTGTGAGCCGGACAACATTATATTCTAGGTCTCATTCTCGACAAATCACTTCATTGGTGTTGTGGGAAAGCGATGAGATTTACGATGATTGGAAAACTAGCCCAGAAAGAAGTGCAGCTATGACTGGAGCTAACCTGCTTTGGGAATCATCCCCAGTTTCTGAAAGATTTGATATCAGTTAAGCACTAGATACAAAAAGGCTCCTGGGCAACTTACCCGTTATTCTTCAA
This sequence comes from uncultured Dehalococcoidia bacterium, assembly GCA_964343265.1. Classification (GTDB taxonomy): domain Bacteria; phylum Chloroflexota; class Dehalococcoidia; order Lucifugimonadales; family UBA826; genus CAYFIW01. Next base: position 15,845 of record CAYFIW010000016.1, read on the forward strand.
ATGCACCGTAAACGATGCAGGCATTCTGTCCCCCAAAACCAAAGTTATTAGAGAGCGCTTTAACGACTTTAGCCTTTCTACTTTCGTTTGGTACGTAATCTAGATCACATTCAGGATCGACGTTTTGATAATTTATAGTAGGGTGAATTATTCCGGTTTCAATAGTTTTTACTACCGCAACTCCCTCCACAGCCCCTGCTCCACCTAGAGCATGTCCAATCATGGATTTTGTAGAGCTAATCGGTACCTTGTAAGCATGTTCTCCAAAAAACGATTTTATAGCTTTTGTCTCGGCTTGGTCATTTAGAGGTGTCGAAGTTCCATGAGCGTTTATATAGTCAATCTCATTGATAATGGTATCGGCATCCTCTAATGCTAATTTCATTGCTCTACGGGCTCCATCTCCATTTTCATCTGGCTGTACAGCGTGAAAAGCATCCGATGACACACCATAACCAAGAACCTCTGCCAAAATGTCCGCCCCCCGTGAAATAGCGTGATCCAAATCTTCCAAAACAAGTACTCCTGCTCCTTCAGATGGAACAAAGCCATCCCGATCTGCATCAAATGGCCTACTCGCCTCTGTTGGATCACCTTGATATCTACTCAACGCCCTTATTACATGAAATCCACCTAGGCCAAGCCGACTTATTCCTGCCTCGCATCCTCCACTCAAAATCACATCAGCGGCACCCCTCCTAATAGCCTCGGTTGCCTCACCTATAGCTTGATTTCCCGCCGCACAAGCTGTTATGACGGTGTTAGTGTACCCACGAAGACCAAATATCCTACTTATTTGGGCGGCGGCCATGTTTGGAAGAATCATAGGAACGAAAAAAGGGCTCATACGCATTGCCCCTCTATCAAATAACACTTTCGCATTAGCCTCGGTGGTTGGAAATCCACCATTACCATTACCCATAACCACACCTAAACGAGTGCCATCCTCACTGGACAAATTTAATCTTGAGTTCTCTAAAGCCGTTGCTGCTGCTGCGACGGCCATCTGTGCGAATCTAGCAACCCTTCTCATCTCTTTTGGATTAGCATATTGTCCAGCATCAAAATCATCCACTTCTCCAGCGATGTCTGCAGGAAATTCATCTGTATCGCATAAAGTAATTTTTCCAATTCCTGATTTACCGCCTATTAAACCAGACCAATACTCTTCCACACTTTTACCTAGCGGTGACATTACTCCCATGCCGGTAATAACTACTCTACGTCTGCTATTTGTCATTATTCCACCTTAAAAATAATTAAAAGTGCCTTTATTCTTAAAACCATATCAACTTCATATGATGTCAGGATATAGTTCCGGTTCTAACATTTTCTTAGATTCAATCACTTCTGCTACAACTGACAAAGACCCTGTCGCCAAAATCAAGTCAGAATCACTAGCTATCGACTCCACATAATTAAGTGCTTTACTCACAGTGTTCGCCTGATTCAGGCTTTCTGTGTCCAGCCTAAGACCCACTTGACGCGCAGAATCACATATCTCCTCCCTAGAAGAAGATTTTGGATGTCTAGACGCAACCGGCAGGAGAACAGGATTCAATGGAAGTAATTCCTCAAGTATTTTTTTGCTGTCATGATTCTTCAAAGCACCAAACAATACCCAAATATTACCCTGACATTTCCTCTTCGCTAATAATTCAGAAATTGATTCAGTCAGGCGCCTCACAGAGTACGGATTATGCGCGCCATCAACGATCATTAGCTTATTATCATCTTCAATAACTTCCATCCTGCCCGACCACTTAACATTTGCCACACCTTCTTCCAAGGATGACTTAGTGATTTTAAAACCATTCTCTATTAGCTGTTCAGAAACACAAATTGATGTAAGTAAATTCTCAATTTGGTGCTTGCCATAAAGGGGAAAATCAAGACGATACTCATCCAGCATTCCATTAACTAGTATTGATTGACAGTCAATATCTACTGACAGAACATCGTACGAATACTGACCTGCTACATTGGTCAATTTAGAATCTTTATTTTCAGAGATTTGATCGAGAACCTTACTTACTTTTTCAGGATATGGCTGAGGCGAGACTATAACAGGAATTTGAGGCTTTATAATACCTCCTTTTTCAAAAGTTATTTCCTCAATAGTGTCACCTAAAACAGCAGTGTGATCCAAACTTATGGATGTTATCACCGATAATATTGGCGTCAAAATGTTAGTTGCATCCAACCTGCCCCCCAACCCAGTTTCCACAACTTGAATGTCAATTTTATTTTTATTGAAAAAGTAAAATGACGCTCCTATCATAAACTCAAACCAAGTCATTTCACCGTACGAACCCTCCCTACCAACCTCCAAAACGTAAGGCCACAATTCTTGTACAAGGCATGCAAAAGATTCCTTGGATATAGGTTCCAGGCCCACCCTAATCCTTTCCGTTACTGAGTGGAGATGGGGAGAGGTACAAAGACCTGTTACATAACCTGACGAATCCAATATTGACGTCAATAAGGCACAGGTACTACCTTTCCCTTTAGTACCTGCCACGTGTATTGATGGAACATTGTCTTGAGGATTCCCCAGCAAATTTAATAACAACTTCATTCGTTCCAAATGAAACGTCGAATGGTTGGGATTATTACTTCCTCTTTCAAAATCAGCCAACGACATAGAAAGAGACAACGCGTCTTGGTAATTAAGTTTCGACATCGAGGATTTAATTTCTGTGTTTTTCAAAACTAATAGTAAAACTTTGGATTACCAACCAACGGCACATAAATAGTCACCAGAAATTGAAATGTCACTAATAAATTTAGGAGTGCCCATACTGACCCATGTTTAACCGAAAGTCACTTATTCACTTACGAAGTAGATATTATAAATTAAAACTTCTAATTATATCTAAGAACTTGCAACTTCCATTTGAGGAGCCCCGTTTTCAACGACAGAGGAATTATTAGGCTTATTATTCAGTGCTGTAGTTGGCAACAAACCGTTTATACGTTCCACTAAAGAAGCAATCTTATTCACAGTATCATCAGATATTTCACTACGTAAAACTTCGAAATTTTGCAACAGATATGTAGCTGGCCTGTAACGGTCGAATTCTCCCCCAGATATAGCGTGTGCCGAAAAGTAGTCACGAAGCCTTTCCACGATTCTAGGGTTACTCTCAGTTATAGCTTTCATTGTAACGGGAGTTTCTAGTTCCGATGAATAAGACAGATTTACCAATTTAAGGTAAAAGTTTGGATCAAAAAGATCTTCTATATCCGCATCCCGTACCCGAGTCACTTCAACCCATTTAACAGAACTCTCTTGAGTGTTGTTGGATTTAGAAGCATTAATCCTTTCAACACGTGCTTTATTTGTCGGTGTTATGTCCATCATTACAGCCACACTAACGTAGTTATCCCCTAACAGAGAAACGAATGTAGGGAGATTCTCAGCACTTCCCACGGGCACCACTACCCACCTTGGATCCATTCTGGGAGAACCTTGTTCAGCTGCAATACCACCAATCGTCTGTAGATAAATCAGATCAGACGCCTCATTAACCATCAGGCAATGAGGTGCCATGAACAAAGTCTGCGCCATTTGATAGCCCAGTGCCATCTGCAATGGAAAGACTGTTTCACTGTCGTTCTCCACCGCATCGTGGCTCACGACTGTACCCTTCCCATCCATATCCTGAACGGTCCTGACTCGACTAAGCTGCTTTAAATCGACCATGAAGGGAGAGTGAGTTGAATATATCACCTGGCAATGGGGAGCTAACCTCTCATCCATAAACCTAAGAAAGTCTTTTTGCGCCATAGCATGTAATGCCGTGCCAGGTTCATCCAGCAATATGACAAGATCAGAATCTTCTGTTTCTTCAAGATGAGAAAAATAAGACAGAAAAGAGAAAAACCAAACAAATCCCTTTGATCGTTCGTCAAACGACACAGTGACTCTATGCCGTGCATTTTCAATCCTGACATGGAGTATTTTACCCTCATTCATAGGAGCTGGATCACGCGGATCAGCTTGAGACAAATCAAATTCTACTTTGAGTTGTCTATTTTGTTGCCAGTACTCAAAGATCTCATCCGTTATCGTAATCGAAGCAGATTCAAGCTCAACTTTTATGTCCTCATAACTCAAGTCTTCTTCCAGATCTTCTAGACTGACGCCCGACAAAGTTAGTAGAGACATGAATGTCCTATCAGCATCGTCCAAAGCACCCTCTGTCAACGTGCGAGCCTTTAGATCATTAATTGAGATCTTGCCTCGCATAGTGCTGTAATTATCGAAATAGACAAATTTAGGCAACCAACGTTCCAAAAAATCACTCTGTATTTTTTCAGATACCGATGACTGAGCTGAATTGAATGAATTCCCATTTTGTAACGGACTTACTGTGCGAAACGCAGCAGGAGTTGAGTAAGATCCTGAATCACCATCATTGGGAATAGTGTTACTCACTAAAGAATCCGCAAGATCTATCTCCCAATATCTTTCATTCTTATAATTTTTCAGAACCTTAACTAGATTAGACTTTAAAACGCCTTCTCCGAAATTAGACTCTATTTCCTTAACTTCATCATCCGATAATTCAAATTCCATTTGAGCTACAGGAAGCGGAGAATTCTCATGTATCTTTTTGTATTTAATGTAGCCTTTTCTAGGAAAATCCCTGATGTTGAATCCATCAGACTCTCCAGATATAGAATTAATCTTCCTCAAGGCTTGGAGAAACGCGGTCTTACCTGACTCATTTTTGCCCACCAGAGCCGTCACATCTTCAAGGGCGACCCACGAAGAATCGTCTATACTCTTATAATTTGTTACCCTGGCACGCTTGATTTTCATAAGCCCTCCCAATAGAAATATCTTCGGTATTTTCACTCATTGCACATTCTGTTTTATCCGAAAAGTTACCGCGATATCACACAGAATTTATGCAACAGGCCTCCATGGGATATAAACAACCCCTACCTACACACTGAAGCTAATCAAACCAACACACGTGTCGCAAGGCTTTTTTAGTCCAGAATTAGCCGAATTTAGACTAGTACACTATTGATATTATAGGTTTATATTTGACTGTATCCGCTTCCTGGTTTATCGGAATCAACTCCTGTACCTTTACCTTCCGTGATCCAACCAAACTCTTTCAGTATTTGCTGACTGTACGTAACTCTTCCTGTAACTTTTTCCATAGGTTCAGAAGCAAGAAGAAGAGCAGCCTTAGCCATTAAATCAGGGCTTTCTCCTTTGGGATCGTCAATGCCAGAGACTAAATTGTGAAATACAGTCCCTGGAGTCGGAACTACTTGAGAAGGGGAAACACAGGTAACTGAAATCCCATATTGTTGAACTTCCTGAGCCAATCCCTGTGAAAACCTTTCCAGTGCGGCTTTTTCAGCTCCATAACATGTCCCTCCTGAAGACACAGGAACATCTGTGTATGGACCTCTACCTGGACCCACAGCGGCTCCGGAAGAAATATTAACAATACTTCCCGACTGAGATGGAATCATATCTTTAAGGGCCAGCTGACTTAAGATGAAAGGTGCATGAAAATTTACCTCCCACGATCTTTTCCAGCGCCTTATCACATAGTCCTTCACGGGTACGAAGTATGTCAAAGCAGCGTTATTGACCAATATATCAACCGAACCGTAAAGGCTGTGAGCTTCATCAAAAAGCTCTGCACAGTCCTCTTCCAAGGATATATTGACAGCTACAGCCGTAGCCTCTCCACCCTGTTCTTTGATATCGGACACTGTTTTATTTAGAGAACCTTCAAGAGGATGATCGCCTTCACTCATCGTCCTAGCAGCGCAAATCACGTTAGCGCCTTCTAGAGCAAATAATTTTGCAATATCTGATCCTATTCCCCGGCTCGCCCCAGTTACAACAACATTCTTACCATCTAACTTTCCCATATTAACCTGCCCTCACTATTAGTTTTTATATACTCTGAATATACCTATACCAACGGCCATTTTAGCCTTGGGAGGATAAATCGACAATCAAGGAAACTTAAGACATAGATATTCCATCCTCTCATTTCGAATACATACTTCCGATATAATCTTTGAAAAGGGTAATTCCCTTTCTTACTTAACTTGATTTAGGAGTTGAGATAAACACGTGATTTACAGATCACGTAAACGATAATTAACTCAAATACATTCGCATTTAAGAATTATGAAAAAATCATAAGGAGGCACAGGGCAATATGCTGTACCCAATCATACTGGCCGGTGGCTCAGGCACAAGATTATGGCCTATGTCGAGAGACGAATTCCCAAAACCGTTTCTGAGATTAACTTCAGAAAAATCTATGATCCAAGAAACTATTTTAAGGCTACGCTACACTGACCACGCAGAACCCATAGTGGTATGCAATGAAGATCACAGGTTTCTTGTTTTAGATCATTTCGAACAAATTTCTCATAAGCCAGCCAAAATAATCCTCGAACCTGAGGGTAAAAACACGGCTCCAGCATTAACTTTGGCAGCTCTAGAATGTTTCGCTAGAGATCCGGAGAGTATATTAATTTCATTGCATGCGGATCACAATATTGAAGATATCACTAAATTCCACGACGCCATTATTACGGGGGAGGAATTAGCCAGATCCGGAGGTGTGGTTACATTCGGGGTTAAACCAAAAGGTCCAAACACTGGTTTCGGGTACATAGAAGCAGATCAGACCATGAATCAAAAGTATTGGCCGATCAAAAATTTCATTGAGAAACCAAACACAAGTGACGCCATTGAAATGGTCAACTCGGGTAATTATTTATGGAACACAGGGATGTTCATGATGAAAGCGTCAACTTGGCTGAATCAGATCAAATTGTATGCACCAGAAATATTTATGTCCTGCGAGAAAGCCATGGGGAAAGGCAACCCAGACAACCTTTTCTTTCGACCTGATAGCAAGGCTTTTGAAAAATGTCCCAGCGAGGCAATAGACTACGCAGTAATGGAAAAAATGACATCAGACAATGACAACAACATCCCTGGCTGGGTGGTACACATGGATACAAATTGGTCTGATGTCGGCACATGGGCATCTGTCAGGGAAAATAAAGCTACAGACTCATTTGGAAATGTTACCGAAGGTGACGTCATTGTTAAATCTGTCAAAAATTCAATTTTGATTGGCGAGTCAAGAACCATTGTGGCGGCGGGAATGAAAGACATCGTAGTTATCGAAACTCAAGATGCAGTGTTAGTCACAAATCTTAAGAACAATGACCTTATGAAGGAAATAGTCAATGAAGTTGCCGTTAACCATAGCGAAATTCTTAAATCCCATCAATCGGTCCATCGTCCATGGGGTTACTATCAAATCATTCAAACCGGACAAAATTTCCAAGTTAAGCGACTGTATGTAAAGGCTGGGGCTGCACTCTCACTACAAAAGCATAAACATAGGGCCGAACATTGGGTTGTGGTTCACGGTCAAGCGACAGTGACGAGAAATAATGAAACTTTTCTCTTGCAGGAAAACGAATCAACTTACATACCTATCGGTGCCACACATAGATTAGAAAATAAATCTGATGAACCTCTAGAGATTGTTGAAATCCAATGTGGAAAATACCTTGGAGAAGACGACATAATCAGATTTAGTGATAACTACAACAGAATCATTTAGGCGCATGTGAACTTTCGTAAGGTAAATAGCGACTTGGCTTGATAAAAATGCCTCATAGACTTATAAAAAATCCCAGGACAGAAAATTGAAAGAAATTCCACTTGTTTTTCCAGTAACGTTGATCCTGATAATAGCGACCTTAATTTTTTCTAGTGCTTATGCAATTGCAGACGGAGCGACTGGAATTACCGCTGAAAACCAAACAAACCTAGAGTGGCATGAAAATGCAGCAGTATGGGTATGTCCATTCCACTGATGAGCAGAGGTATAAATGAACAATCTACATGAACAAGTCGCTATAGTCACTGGAGGAGCCACTGGCATTGGGTACGGAATTGCCAAGAGATTGGGAGAAGACGGCGCAAAAATTATAGTGGTTGATAATGATCAAAAGCTCACAGAACAATCGGTAAGCGAACTTGATTCCAGGGGAGTAGAATCAGATTTTATTCTGGGTGACGTCAGTAAGGAAAAAACCGCCGAGCAGGCTCTAGCAATGGCAATAAAGTTGTGGGGCCGGGTAGATATATTGGTCAATAATGCAGGAATAGGCGGACGGAACGGGACTATATGGGAACTTGACGTAAATGAACTTGACAGAGTTTACCAAACAAATCTAAGAGGAGTTTTCTCTTTCTGCCACGAAATAATCCCTCATATGATAGAAAGAAAATACGGAAGGGTTGTAAACATCGCTTCAGTGGCAGGTAAGGAAGGAAATCCTCGTATGGTTCCTTACTCAGCCACAAAAGCAGCCGTGATTGGCCTAACGAAAGCTGTGGGTAAAGAGCTAGCAGGAACCAACGTGTTAGTAAATTGTGTCACCCCGGCAGTAGTACAAACTAAATTGCTTGAAGAATTTACTCCAGAGCAAATCAAATATATGGTTGACAAAATACCTCTTGGTAGGACAGGTGAAATCCATGAAATAGCTGCCCTTGTATCGTGGCTATCATCAAGTGAGTGCTCCTTCAGCACTGGAGCGGCATTCGATATCAGTGGCGGAAGGTCAACTTATTAGTGTAAATACACATGCGCAAGTAAAAATATAATTATTTCACGCTAATAACATCGCCAACAGAAATCAGTCCTCCATTTTCTGCGTATGCCAGCATACCTCGCCGGCCATCCAATTCATGTTGCAAACCAGATCTTATTTCATCCATACGTGCACATGGCTCACATTCCCCGGTTATCTCCAACACTACATCCTCACCTATAGATACCCTATCCCCAGCCTCTAACGAGGCAAAATCCATACCAACGACGGTAATATTTTCGCGAATTATCCCATCATCCAAAGAAAAATCCCCCAATGTCTCACGATCCATAAGGAGTATTTGTCGTCTCGATCTTGAGCCATCTTCTTTTAGATGTCTATCACCTTCAATACCTTGTCCCGTTATAACACGCGCCCTATCAACTTCTTTCATAGGCTTACGACTTCCGACATTTAATCTCATAGATACAACTGAACCTTCGTTTGCTTGCGACATATACATCCCTCCTGAAAATAATACAAAGTCGTATAGGATGACGAAAAATTTTTTATTACCTTATTACAAGTTTATCAGTACATTGCATTTAAAGGCGTCCGGTTATATATAATGCCGGCCTGACTATGTGTAAAACCCCAGAATATTCTCAAGGATACATAAAATGACTAGTTCGTCTAGTGTAGGCAACGGAGATTTCAGATACGAGTTTATAGAGAATTGGGAAAAAATGCCCGATGGTTACTCATGGCCCGAGACAGCAAGCGTCATTACAGACCATGAGGATAATGTTTACGTGTTTAATCGCGGTGAACATCCAATGATTGTCTTTAACAAGCAAGGTGATTTTATAAAATCCTGGGGAGAGGGAATCTTCGTTAGGCCTCATGGCCTTAGTCTAGGTCCAGATGAAACTATCTATTGTACCGACGACGGTGACCACACCGTGCGCCAATGCACATTAGACGGGGAAATCTTGCTAACATTAGGATCAGCGGGAAATCCATCAGAGCCTTTCAGCGGATTCCCATTCAACCGATGCACTCATACCGCCTCAGACCCAAAAACTGGTGATATTTTTGTTACAGATGGATACGGTAACTCCCGCATACATCGATATTCAATAGAAGGTGAGTACATAGAATCCTGGGGGGAACCAGGTGTAGGAGAATCTGAATTTAATATCGTTCATAATATAGCCACCGATAAAGAAGGCTACTTATATGTGTGCGATAGGGAGAACCACCGAATACAAGTATTTAACCGTCGAGGCGAATTTGAGGCCCTCTGGGCAACCGTACATAGACCTTGTGCAATATACATAGATAAATTAGAAAACATTTACGTTGCTGAACTAGGTTATGGTGTTTCAACAAGTAAAAATGTTCCTAATATAGGACCTCGTATAAGTGTGCTAAACAAAAAAGGGCAAGTAGTACAGAGGATTGGGCATAACGGTTACGGTATGAACAAAGGACAATTCATAGCTCCCCATGGAATTTGTCTAGATTCCAATCTTGATATCTACGTCGCAGAGGTTGCAAGAACAAATATTAGTCATTTTATGGAACCTCCCGAAAGTGTTAGAAGCTTCCAGAAACTAAAAAAAGTAGTCTGAGTTGGATAATTTTCCTGTGTGATGCTAACCTTGCGTCAAATTGTCAGTCAAAGAATATCTAAAGAGGTTGAATACTATATTCACGGAGGTAGTTTAATATGGCAACATCACAAGCTAATCTGACACTTGTACAGAGAATGAATGAAGCAGGGCGAGACTTTCTGGAAAGCCTGTCTTCCGACCAAAAAGCTAAGGCATGTTTCGAATATCTGGATGGTGAGCGATTATTCTGGTATTACCCTCCTATGAATCGACACGGCTTGGCGCTCAGGGACATGAATTCTAGCCAACGTGACCTTGCCTTTGTTCTTATGGCAACTGGTCTCACAGAAAGATCATACCAACAAGCAAGGAAAATAATTGATTTAGAAAGTGTTTTAGGTCCAATAGAAAAAGAGAGAGGAGTCACATCATTCAAAAGAGACCCTGAACTCTACTATTTCACGATATTTGGTGAACCGGGAGGAGAAGACCCCTGGGCCTGGAGGGCAGAAGGCCATCATGTATCTCTGCACTTCAGTGTTTGGAAAGATGAAGTCATTTCAATGACTCCATTTTTCTTTGGGGCCAATCCAGCAGAAGTTAGAAGCGGACCAAGTGAAGGATTAAGAATACTTAGTGATCGCGAAGATATAGCTTTTGACCTATTGAATAATCTAGATTCCGGACAGAAAAATAAGGCTATCATTTACGGAGAGGCTCCGTACGACATTCTTACCTACAACAGTACTAAAGTCAGTCTACCAAAAGAAGAAGGCCTTTCGATTTCAAAAATGAACGATACTCAGAAAACCATAGTAACCAGTCTCATATCTGAATATATAAACCAAGTCCCTGATGAACTAGCCGACAGAAAGATGAAAGAACTTAATGAATATGGGTTGGAAAATGTGTTTTTCGCTTGGGCTGGTGGCACCGAAATGGGACAAGAACATTACTATAGGCTGCACGGAGGAAACTTCGTTGTAGAGTTCGACAACAGGCAGGGAGGCGCGAATCACATCCATTCTGTCTGGAGAGATGTAGACAACGACTTTGCTGAAGATATTATGCGACAACATCTTCTTGCATATCACGTGCTCTAGGTATTTCATTTAGTTAGCGTCTAAATTTAAATGGCCCATTGTGAAATTCACAATGGGCCATTTAAAACTTGTCAATATGTTAACGATCCCAAATACTAAACTTCCCTGTATTCACCTTCCACAGTGTTGTCGTTATCTTCTTCTGTACCAGCCTCGCTACCTGAAGTTTCAGATTCTGGTTCTCCTTCCGCTCCCGGTACGTTTCCTGTCTTGCTATAAACCTCTTGGCCTACTTTCTGAACGGTTTCCTGAAGCTCTTGAAGGGCCACTTCAATAGAAGAAGAATCTTCCCCCTCAAGAGATGATTTTACTGCGCCTATTTTTCCTTCTAGATCCGATTTTAATTCCTCCGAAATATGTTCTTCGTTCTCAGTAATCATCTTCTCAGCAGCATATACGGCCGTTTCAGCGCCATTTCGAATCTCTACATCTTTTCTTTTTTGTGCATCTTGTTCAGCATTCTGTTCAGCTTCGTCCACCATTCTATCTATTTCATCTTGAGACAATCCTGAACTAGCCGTAATGGTTATACTCTGCTCTTTACCTGTGCCCTTATCCTTTGCAGAAACATTTAGAATTCCATTAGCATCAATATCGAATGTCACTTCAACTTGAGGAACTCCGCGCGGTGCAGGCAATATTCCATCTAAATTAAATCTACCTATAGTTTTATTTTCTGAAGCCATGGACCTCTCGCCTTGGAGAACGTGAACCTCTACAGAAGGTTGGTTATCTGCCGCCGTAGTGAAAGTCTCACTTTTAGAAGTCGGAATAGTAGTATTTCTAGGTATTAATGGTGTGGTTACAGAGCCCAGAGTTTCTATTCCTAAAGTCAGAGGAGTAACATCCAAAAGGAGAATGTCTTGAACGTCTCCCTGTAAAACGCCTGCTTGTATTGCTGCTCCGACAGCGACAACTTCATCAGGATTAACCCCCTGATGTGATTCCTTTCCAAAGTACTCTTCCACTGCTTGTTGCACAGAAGGCATTCGTGTCATGCCACCAACTAAAATTATCTCAGCTATATCATTTTTAGCCACTCCTGCGTCTTCCATAGCCTTTTTACAGGGTTCTATAGTCCTCTTAATAAGATCATCAACAAGTTGTTCTAGTGTGGATCTTTGCAACGTTTCAACCAGGTGCTTCGGACCCGAAGCGTCTGCAGTGATGAACGGTAGGTTTATCTCGGTCTGCATCAATGTTGACAACTCAATCTTAGCTCTTTCAGCAGATTCTCTAAGCCTCTGCAAAGCCATTCGGTCATTTTTCAGGTCGATTCCTTGGTCCTGCTTGAATTTATCGCATATCCAGTCGATTATCGCCTGATCGAAGTCATCCCCCCCCAAATGCGTGTCTCCATTTGTTGCCTTAACTTCAAATACTCCATCTCCCATTTGTAGTATGGTTACATCAAAAGTCCCACCACCCAGGTCAAAAACAGCTATAAGTTGATCTTTGTCATCTTCAAGTCCGTACGCCAAAGCCGCAGCTGTGGGCTCATTTATGATACGTAGAACCTCTAATCCCGCAATTTTCCCAGCATCTCTGGTTGCATTTCTTTGACTGTCATTAAAATATGCAGGTACGGTTATGACTGCCTGCGTAATATCCTCGCCAATTTTAGCTTCTGCATCTTGTTTTAGCTTTTGTAATATCATGGCGGATACTTCTGGAGGAGCGTACGTTTTTCCTCCCATTTCCACATGGGCATCACCATTTGAGTGTTTAACAACTTTGTATGGAACAAGAGACGTGTTACGTTCTACAGATTCATCATCAAATTTCATACCCATGAATCTTTTCGCAGAAAAAACAGTATTGTCAGGATTTGTGACTGCCTGTCTTTTAGCAGTTGTTCCCACATAACGTTCGTCTGATCGTGGATTTATACCTACTACAGAAGGAGTTGTCCGATTACCTTCTGCATTTTCTATTACTCTTGGTTCACCACCTTCAATGATAGCTATGCATGAATTTGTGGTTCCCAAATCAATACCGAGTATTTTCGGCATTATTCTTCCTCCTGTTCATTTATTTGGTCAGTTTTAAGTTCGTCAGTTGAAATTTCTTCAGAATTAAGAGCCTGAGCTACCACAACACGTGCGGGTCTCAGAATTCTATCGTTTATCGAATAACCTTCCTGTATAACAGTCATTATTTCACCTTCATTTGCATCCTCATTTTCCTCATACAAAAGAGCCTCATGGAGGTAAGGGTCAAACTGTGCACCCAAAGCATCTATTTTTTTTATGCCTTCCATTTCAAATATATTTTCTAGATTCCGCAATACAAGCAATATGCCCTCAGACCAATTTTGGTCAGCGTCATCTGGGACACTATCTACCGCTCTTGAGAGATCATCAGCAATAGCCAAAAATCTGGTGAGAAGTGCGAATTTCACAGTCCGTCTTGCTTCCTCAAGTTCTTGAGTGGCCCTGTTCCTATAATTAACAAGGTCAGCTTGGGCTCTCTGAGCTATAGCTCGAAATTGCTCCTTTTCCCTCACGACTTCATCAAAATGTTCTTTGTCTATGTCCAATTCTTCAGGGTCTCCGGGACTTGACGATTCACATTCTGGACCTGAATCAGTATTCTCATTAACGTCATCATTCAGTTTTTCGTTCAATTAAAATCTCCGCCAGCAACCTGATAATATGCTATGCCTTATCAACACCATACATGAATAAAACACTAAGATGGTCTGACTTTTAGGACCGAAAACATCTCATCAAGGCATTGTTCCATATATTTATCATTGTCGTTGTTATTATTTTGATTAAGTAGAGACCGCATTTTTAACATCTGGTTGAACATACCTAAAGCGAGTTCAACCCCAGCTAAATTTAATCCTAAATCACCTACCAAATGTTTTATTAGTCTAAGTTTTATTATGTCTTCCTCAGAATAAAGTCGCAGCATGCCAACAGTCCTCGTTGGCCTTATAAGACCCGCTCTCTCATATTTTCTGAGAGTCTGAGGATGCATTTCCAACAATCTTGCAGCCACGCTTATTACATATAATCCATCATGAGTCGCATCCCGAGCCACGGAAGCCGATGGCCTATCAAGACCCACCGCCAATCTTATGATTCTTCTAGAAGAAATTTCGCCCGCGTGGCCATGCATTCTGGGATTTCTATTAGTCATAAATTAATCATGCAACCTAAAATTAATTTGCCGATCCTACCATTTGTGAGACTCTGCACAAGAATTATGTTACATACTTGAGCCGCAGTGTGTCAACTTTAATAATATTATACGGTTATATATGCTAAGACATAGATGAGATTAAACAATTATTTAATCTCTTACCCAACAGTAAATGCTTTACACTGAATTAAGTATAAATTAACGATAAAACTCCAAGGAACGGAGTTAGAACCATTCTAACGATATCTTTCACAACTAAGGAACAATTCTACAAAATCAAAACCAATGTCATGACTAAAAATTTGCCACTCATTATCTTTGACTGCGACGGAATTTTGGTTGACAGTGAACCAATCGCCAACCATGTACTTACTCTACTTCTAAATGAGATAGGCCTTGAAATCAACTATGAGCAATCATTGGAACTATTCTTGGGTAAGTCCTGGAGCGCAAATCTTTCAACAATTACCAAAATGCTTGGTACTGAACCGCCTAAAAATTTTTTAAAAACCTATACATCTCGAATGACTGAAGAGTTCCACAGAGATCTAAAACCTATAGAGGGGATTGAAAAAGTACTATCAGAAATCAATTATAATTTCTGTGTAGCGTCTAGTGGTTCACATCAAAAAATAAAAACCACACTGGGTATAACCGGTTTATTAGAAAGGTTCAAAAATCGTATTTTCAGTGCCGATGATGTCAAACAAGGTAAACCTTCACCCGATTTATTTCTCCACGCTTGTAAGTACATGAATTCTGAACCGGAGAAATGTATCGTAGTTGAAGATGCTCTACCTGGAGTTTTGGCAGCAATCTCAGCTGGAATGAAAGTGCTGGGGTACACTCCCACAAACGACACATGGAACCTAGCTTTACATGGAGCTATTACCTTCAAGCATATGCATCAATTACCCCAACTCCTAGAAAATCTCATTGAGGCAGATAATGAGTTCTAAAATATCAAACATATTGAAAGGCTCAATAGACATTCATGTGCATGTCTCCCCAGACACTCAGGAAAGAAGAATGGATGCATTAGATGCTGCCAGATCTGCTTATGAGTACGAAATGGGGGGGTTTGTTTTGAAATCCAACACATATCCGACGGCACCACTTGCTTATGTCCTTACACGTATGTATCCAAATGTGAAGATTAAAGGTTCTATTAGCCTGTCTAATTCAATTGGAGGTATTAACCCTGATGCAGTCCGATCCTCTGCGGAATTAGGGGCCAAAATTGTATGGATACCGAACTTTAATGTGCGTAACGCGTCAAACTTATATGAAAGACCCACACATCATCCTAGCTTAGTTGATAGCCATGGGCGGTTGACCGCTGACATACTAGAAATTATGGATATAGTAGAAGATCAAAAAATGACTTTGGGAATAGGAAAAATCCCAAATGACATCTTAATCCTTCTGATAGAAGCTGCTACTTTACGGGGAATCTCCAAAATGATCGTCGCATACGATCAGAATTCCAATCTGTCTACATCTGACTTTGATAAATTAAAATCTTCTGGAGCATTCATTGAGTTTTCTTTCTCGGATTACATGCCAATGAATTCTTCTTTTTCTCCCGCTGACATGGTGAATGATATCCAAAATATGGGTATTGAAAGAAGTATCATATCGTCAGGTTTTGGAGATTGGTATCATCCTCCTCCAGCAGAAGGCATGAGAATGGCAGTTTCAACCATGATCGCATCAGGATTGTCACAAAATGAAACCAGTGTTTTGGTCAAGGACAATCCCTACAAAATTATTAGCTAACTTAATATTTGGAATTTTTAGCCACTTTGTTTGATCTCAGGACCCCGGCTGCGAGCAGACCCCAAGCCGCGACAAATAAGATACCTCCTATGGGAGCTATAGTTCCCAAAAATCCGTACCCGCTTATAGATATCAAATAAAGACTTCCACAGAAAAAAAATATCCCTAATAAAAACCCCCAAAGACTCGCATGTAGGAGTCGGGAATTATCAATATTGTCTTTTACAATTGAGGTAAGAATCAAGGAAATAGCATGAATCATATGAAACCTAACCGCGGTATCAAAAGTATCAACGTAATCAGATAATATAATGCCTTGTAACCAGTGAGATGAAGCGGCCCCTAAAAGAACCGAAATCCCTCCCATTGAAGCTCCAATACAAATCCATTTCTTTGAAGTAACATTCACTAAATCATAATATCAGAATATTTTATTGACACAGATTAAAACCAACATGGACAATTTCTGAAAACTAGTTTTAGCAAGTTTAATTCAGCTAAAAAACATCGAGGAGCAATAAATGGGAAAAATGCCCGCCGGTATAGCAAGATCACTGGGAAAATGGTCCTGCGAAGAAGTTCCAATCCCTGTTATTGAACAAGGTAAAGTCTTGG